>NZ_VDMO01000030.1 GCF_006335125.1 Deinococcus radiopugnans ATCC 19172 | reverse complement strand
GATCGGCGGGTTTTGGAGTCGTCACACACCCAAAACACCGCCGTTTATCCTGCCGATTCGCAACCTGTCACACGTTCAGGGATTTCCCGTCCAGCACAGCCTCAACTCGAAGATGTCCGGTACAGAGTTCTGGAACAAACGTGAAATTTCGTTTTTAGAGAACATTCTGGTGCAGAGGCCAGCCACCGTGGGGGTCCCCAATGAAAAATCCAGAACGGGCCGTGATAGACCGTATGTTTTCCGCCTTCGCCGAGCAGGATGTCGAACAATTTGTAGCTACCGTTTCCGAGGACACCCTGTGGATCTACCACGGCACGCAGATGATCCCCAGTGGCATTTTTGAGGGCAAAGAAGGGGTCAGGAAGTTCTTTGAGAATATTCTCGGCACAACGGAAGTCATCAGCTTCGAACCCCAGCAATTCATTGCCGAGGGCAACATGGTTGTCGTGCTGGGTCAGGAGCATCAGAAGGTGAAGCGCTCTGGACGGGAGTTGAAACAGAAATGGGTTCAGATCTATACCGTGGAGAACGACCTGATCGTGAAAATGGAGGAGTTTGCAAGCTCGGAAGAAGTCGGGGAAGACGTCAGTTGAGCCGGGCGCATCGGCTGGGCTGCGCGGGCGTGACCGTGCCTGCGGGGACGCACCCACACAGGCCACACCCGCACGGCCCACCGGCCCACGATCCAGCCTCAGGAGGACAGTAAGGAATCCCCACGGATCAATCCGGGGGCTGTTGAAGCGATTTAAAAGCCCTTCCTTACCCGAGGACTTCCCTAGAAGTAGACGATCATCAGGCCATCACACCTCCGAATGCCTCGCCAGTTCTGAGCCATGTGTCTGCAAACAAAGAAAGCTGGACCGGGTTCTTCCACGCCCCTGAATGCACAGCAACAAACCCGATGTTCCCCTCCAGGCGACCTTCACACGGCACGTAAGTGCAAGGAACCACAAATGTCCAACCGCGTCTTCGTCCTCAACCCCGACCACAGTCCACTGATGCCCTGCACCCCGAAACGGGCCCGCAAGCTCCTCGAAGCGGGCCGGGCTGCGGTGTTCCGCCGTTATCCCTTCACCATCATCCTGGGGGCCGAGTCGCCTTCGGCGGCTCAACCGCTGGCCCTGAAACTCGATCCCGGTTCAAAGACCACCGGCCTCGCTCTGGTTCTCTCCGGCGAGACCGGCGAGAAGTGCATCTGGGGTGCCGAACTGGCCCACCGGGGGCTCGCGATCAAACTGAAACTGCTGACCCGGCGGGCTCAGCGGGCCTCCCGGCGAAACCGCAAACTGCGTCACCGCCCTGCCCGCTTCCTCAACCGCATCCGACCAGAGGGCTGGTTGCCCCCGTCGTTAATGCACCGGGTGCTGACCACGCTGTCCTGGGCCAGGCGGCTGGGCCGCTTTGCCCCGCTGTCGTCTATCGCCATGGAATTGGTCAGCTTCGACACGCACAAAATCATCAACCCGGCCGTAAGAGGGCAGGGCTACCAGAAAGGCACCCTCCACGGCACCGAGGTCCGCGCCTACCTGCGGCACAAGTGGAACAACCTCTGCGCCTACTGCGGCAAGAAGGGCGAAGAGGTCGAACACCTGACGCCGAAGTCCCGGGGCGGCACCGACAACGTGTCCAACCTGGTGTGGTCGTGTACCGCGTGCAACCTCAAGAAGAGCACCAGAACCGCCGAAGACTTCCTGGCCAAAAAACCTGCGCTGCTCCAGAACATCAAGATGCAGCAACAAACCAGTCTTCAGGACGCGGCCGCCGTCAACGCCACCAAACTGCGGCTGCTGGACGAACTGAACAGACTCGGCCTTCCGGTCTCCACCGGCGACGGGGCGCAGACCTCGTTCAACCGCACTTCCCAGGGCTTTGACAAAGCCCACTGGATTGACGCGGCCTGTGTCGGGGACGGCGGAGCACACGTTCAAATCGAAACTCACAGGCCGCTGATGATCACCGCCATGGGACGCGGCAACCGGCAGAGGTGCGGCACCGACCGGTTCGGGTTTCCGAACCGGCACCGCACCCGGCAGAAACGCTTCTTCGGTTTTCAAACCGGCGACATCGTCCGGGCCGTCGTCGTGGGCGGCAAAAAGACCGGCACCTACACCGGCCGCGTGTCGGTGCGGGCCACCGGCAGCTTTAGACTGCCGCAGGTGGACGGCCTCCACCACCGCTTTTGCACCACCCTGCACAAAGGAGATGGCTATGGCTACCGCTGTTAAGAGCGCCCCTGGCGCTCGCCTCTTTCCCTCCCCAGGTCTGAAGCCCGGGGCTTCCCAGAGGCTTTGGTGATGGTTCAGGTTTCCCGGCAACACTACGCCACCCAGTTCGGCCCCACCGTCGGCGACCGCTTCCGGCTGGCCGACACCGAACTCATCTGTGAGATCGAGCGCGACTTCACCGTGGGCGGCGATGAACTGACCATCGGCACGTCCAAGAACGTGCGCGACGGCATGGGGATGATGCCCGGCCTGACCAGCGCCGAGGGCGTCCTCGACCTCGTGATCATCAACGCCATCGTGCTGGACCCGGTACTGGGCGTCGTCAAGGCCGACATCGGCATCAAGAACGGGCGCATCGCCGGGGTCGGCAAGGCTGGCAATCCCGCCATCATGGACGGGGTGGACGCCCATCTGGTGGTGGGCACCGGCACCGAGGTCATCGACGGCACGCACATGATCGCCACGGCGGGGGTGATCGACCCCCACGTCCACTACACCACCCCCGAACACGCCTACTTCGCGCTCGCCAACGGCACCACCACCTTCATCGGCGGCGGCACCGGCCCGGCGACCGGCAGCCTGGGCACCACCTGCACCCCCGGCCCGTGGAACCTGGCGCGGATGCTGCAAGCGTTCGAGCGGATGCCCGTCAACATGGTGATCTCGGCCAAGGGCAACAGCAGCCACCCCGCCGCCCTCGTCGAGCAGATCGAGGCGGGCGCGGCGGTGCTCAAGGTGCACGAAGACTGGGGCTCGACCACCTCGGCGCTGGACTGCGCGCTGACGGTAGCCGACGAGTACGGGGTGCAGGTGGCGTTGCACGCCGACACCATGAACGAGACCGGCTTCGTGGACGACACCATCGCCGCCATCGGGGGCCGCACGCTGCACACCTACCACACCGAGGGGGCCGGTGGGGGGCACGCGCCCGACATCATCAAGATCGCCAGCCTGCCGAACGTTCTGCCGTCCTCGATCACGGCAACTGTGCCCTTCACGGTCAACAGCACCTCGGAGCTGGTGGAGATGATCGTCGCGGCCCACAACGTCGATCCCGACTCGCCCGAGGCGATGGCGCTGGCCGAGAGCCGGGTGCGCGCCGAGACGCTCGGGGCGGAGATGGTGCTTCAGGACCTCGGCGTGATCAGCATGATGTCCTCGGACGCCCACGCGATGGGGCGGGTGGGCGAGGTCTGCCAGCGCACCTTCCAGCTGGCGCACCACTGCAAGGTGACGCGCGGCAAACTGCCGGAAGACTCGCCGGATCACGACAACTTCCGGGTGCTGCGCTACCTCGCCAAACTGACCATCAACCCGGCGCTCACGCACGGGCTGGCCCACGAGATCGGCTCGCTGGAGACGGGCAAACTCGCGGACATCGTGCTGTGGGACGTGGCGTGGTTCGGCACCAAGCCCTCGCTGGTGGTCAAGGGCGGCATGATCAACTTCGCGTTGATGGGCGATCCCGGCGCGTCGGTCACCACGCCGCAGCCGGTGATCCACCGCCCGACCTACGGCACCCTGGGCCGGGCGCTCTCGGGGACCTGCGTCACCTTCCTGCCGCGCGCCGCGATTGACCTGGGCCTGCCCGCGCGCCTGGGGCTGGAGCGGCGCATTCAGGAGGTCAGGAACTGCCGCACCGTGCAAAAGCGCGATATGGTTCGCAACGACCGCATGCCCCGGATCGAGGTGGACCCCGAGACGCACCGGGTCACCGTGGACGGCGAACCCGCCTTCCTGGAACCGGCCCAGAAGCTGCCCCTCAACCAGCTCTACTACCTGCTGTGAGGGCTGCTGTGGAAAGAGCATGACCGAAGACCTGCTCCCGTTCCTGGGCAGCCTGCAACTCACGGACTCGGCCTTTCCCAGCGGGCTGTACACCCTGTCGCACGGCCTGGAAGCCTACGCGCAGGCGGGGCTGCTGGGCGGCGGACAGGGGGCGGTGGGCGGCGGGGAACTGGAAGCCCTGATCACCGACCTGCTGCGTCACGGCGTGGGGCCGGCGGACGGCGTGGCGCTGGTGGGCGCACATCAGGCGGTGTGGACTGACGATCCTGGCCTGGCCGCCGAGGCGGACCTGCGCCTGACGGCCACCAAGCTGGCCCGCGAGGCCCGCTCGGCCTCGGTGCGCACCGGCAAGCAGTTTCTGGGGCTGGCGAACACGCTGTTCAGCCACCCGGTGCTGGCTGAGCACGCGGCGCGGGTCAAGCGCGGGGAGTTGCCCGGCAACCACGCGGTGGCCCTGGGGCTGGCGAAGGCGGCGCTGGGTGTCTCGCGCGAACACGCCCTGGCCGGCGAGCTGTACGCTTTCAGCGCGGGCTGCGTCAGCGCGGCCATCCGCCTGACTTTAATTGACCACCGCGAGGCGCAGCGGGTGCTGCACGGGCTGAAACCGGTGATCGTGGACGTGGTGGCCGCCAACGTGAACCGCTCCGTGCGCGAGATCGCCTCCAGCCTGCCACTGACCGACGTGCTGGCCGCCCACCACGAGCGCGCCGACACCCGCCTGTTCATCAACTGAGCGCCGCACCAGCCCAGACCACATCCATCCAAGGAGTTCAAATGCTGCAAAAAGACGTGTTTCGCCTGGGCATCGGGGGGCCGGTGGGGTCCGGCAAGACGGCCCTGATCGAGGCCCTGGTGCCCCGCCTGATCGAGGCCGGCCACCGCCCGCTGGTGGTTACCAACGACATCTTCACGCAGGAGGACGCCGAGCATGTGCGCCGGACGCTCTCGGGCGTGCTGGACCCCGAGCGGGTGGTGGGCGTCGAGACCGGGGCCTGCCCGCACACGGCGGTGCGCGACGATCCCACCATGAACCTCGCGGCCATTGAGGAACTCACCGAGCGCTTTCCCGACGCGGACGTGGTGCTGGTCGAGAGCGGCGGCGACAACCTCACGCTGACCTTCAGCCGGGCGCTGGTCGACGAGTTCATCTTCGTGATCGACGTGGCGCAGGGCGACAAGATCCCCCGCAAGCGCGGCCCCGGCGTCCTCCAGTCGGACCTGCTGGTCATCAACAAGACGGACCTGGCCCCCTACGTCCACGCCAGCCTGGAGGTGATGGAGCGCGACACCCGGCGCTTCCGGGGCGAGCGGCCCTTCATCTTCACCAACTGCATGTCCGGCGAGGGCCTGAACGATGTGCTGAGCTACATCACCAGCCGCGCGGTGCGGGCGCAGCCCGCGTGACCGCCGCCCCGCCGCGCCCGCACGTGCCGGGCGGGCGCACGGACCCCGCGCACTACACCCCCGCCGATCTGCCCGCCGAGTTCGCGGCGCTGGGCACCCCGGTCGAGGGCCTGGGGGTGGGGCAGCCCGGCAAGGTGGGGCTACTCGAACTGACTTTCACGCCGCTGGCCGGGGCCACCCGCCTCACGCATCACTTCCAGCAGTTTCCCCTTCAGGTGTTCCGGCCCTTCTACCTGGACTCGCACCGCCCGGAGACGGCGTTCGTGTACGTCCTGTCGCACGGCGGCACCTTGCAGGGGGACCGCGCCCGGCTGGATCTGGTGTGCGCGCCGGGGGCCAGCGCACACGTCACCACCCAGGCGGCGGCCAAGCTCTACCGCATGGAGCGCAATTACGCCACCCAGCTCGTGAATCTGGAGGCGGGCGAGGGGAGCTTTCTGGAGTACCTGCCCGATCCAGTGATTCCCTTCCGCGACTCGCGGTTTTTCACCCGCACCTGCCTCACGCTTCACCCCGGCGCGACGGCCATCGTGGCCGAGACGCTGCTGCCGGGGCGGGTGGCCTACGGCGAACACCACGACTACGCGCTGTACGCCGCGCAGATGGAGGCGCGGACCCCCCAGGGCGAGCTGCTGTTCACCGACAGCCTCAAGTTCGCGCCGCAGGCCGCCTCACCGCACTCGCCCGGACAGCTCGGGCCACACGCCGCCCTGACCACCCTGTACGTGGTGACCCGCCAGGCCCCCGCCGGGGCGCTGGCCGACCGCCTGCACGCCCGGCTGATGGGCCTGCCCGGCGTGGTGGGCGGGGCCAGCGAATTGCCCGGCGGCTACGGGGCCTGGGCGCGGGCGTTCGGCCCGGACTCCATCAGCGTAACGGGCGCGCTGCACGCCCTCTGGGACGAGGCCCGGCTGGCCCTGACCGGTGCGCCCGCACCCCAGGGACGCAAAACCTGAAGACCGCCCCACAGGAGAAGCATGCTGCACCCCCTCCCCTCCCCGGACGCCCCCACTCCCCTGACCGTGCGCCAGAGTGCCCGGCGGGGGCTGCCCTACCTCGCCGTCGTTCTTGGCCTGCACGCGCTGGCCCTGCTGCTGCTGGTTCCCGCCGCGCGCCAGACCCCGCTGCTGTGGGGCGTGGCCCTGACCGCCTACCTGTTCGGGCTGCGCCACGCCTGGGACGCGGACCACATCGCGGTAATCGACAACACCATCCGCAAGCTGCTGAACCTGGGCCGTCCGGCCTACGGCGTGGGCCTGTTTTTCAGCCTGGGGCATTCCACGGTGGTCTTCCTGCTGGCGCTGGTCGCGGCCTTCGTCGGCAGGGCTTTGTTGGGGGCGCAGGAGGGCATCGGGACCTTCGGCGGCTGGGTCGGCCCTTTTGTGGCGGGGATTTATCTGGTCACGGTCGCCGCCGTGAACCTGACCACGGCGGCCCGCATCGCCCGCAGCGGGACGAACGCGGACCACACCCATTCGCACGGCCTGCTCGCGCGGCTGATCGCGCCGCTGACCCGGCTGGTGGGCCGGCAGTGGCAGGTGCTGCCGCTGGGCTTCCTGATGGGCCTGGGCTTCGACACGGCCTCGGAGATCGCCCTGCTGGCCCTGGCGGGCAGCGCGGCGCAGCAGGGGCTGGGGTGGGCGGGCATCCTGTCGCTGCCCGTGCTCTTCGCGGCGGGCATGACGCTGCTGGACACCCTCAACGGCGTCGCCATGACCCACGCCTACGGCTGGGCACTTCATAACCCTCGCGTAAAGCGGGGCTACAACCTGTGGGTGACGGGGCTCTCGGGCCTGGTGGCCCTGGTGATCGGCGTCGTCACGCTGGCGCAGTGGGCCGGGGAGCATTTCCCGGCGGCGAACCGCGCGCTGGGCGCCCTTCAGGACGTGGACGTGTCCCCGCTGGGCTTCTGGCTGGCAGGCCTCACGCTGGGGCTGTTCGTGTTCGCCCGCTTGCAGGCTCGGGGGCGTGGCCGGGCTGCAGAAAGGTCCAGTTGAAGACGACTTATACGGACTGCCGTCTGTTTCGTCGACAAATCGGGAACGCTCCGATGTCTGCACGCCATGCCTGAGACCCATTCCGCTCCTGCTCGCGGTCGTCCTGAATAGACGCCCAGGACAGGTCACCGCCCGCAGGCAGGTCACCGCCCGCAGGGAGGACACTCTTCCTCTGCTCCGCAGCTTTTCAAGTCTGATGCGAAGCGTTCTACGTCTGCGGGCGCCGCGCTGCGAGTCTCGCTCGGGTTTCCACCGTCTTGGCGGACAATTCAATCGGAGTCCATATCAGGTCCGTGCCAGAGCGGATCGTGGCACGGTGGAGGCTCCAGACCGCCTGTGGGGCGGCGTTGCGGTCGCTCAACTGTGCACTGATGCTCTGTGGCGTGGATGGTTTCCCCGACGTGGGCACCCATTCCGGGTTCCTGCGCAGCACCTTCTACCCGGCCCGGCCTACACCGCAAGCCAGTCGGCGCTCCACAGCAGTTTGTGGGCCTTGCCCCGGATGACCCGGCGGTCCTGATCGTTCCAGCCCCGGGCACGTTCGACGAGCAGGTCAATGGCCTGCTGCTTGCTGCCCTGGCGCTCCACGTGAACGTGCGCCATGCTGCCGCGTCCCCGTTTCTCGTCGAGCCGCAGGCTGAGGGTGGGCCCGTTCTCCCCCGGGCCGACGGTCAGCGTGACCACCGGGGCGCGTTCCCTGGTTTGCCGTGTCATGTGTTCCTCCTTGCAGCGGCGGCGAGAGAGGTCAGCGGGACGGCGTGAAGCCTGCAAGCCCCGCACGGTTCTCTCGCCTCCCTCAGTAGCGGGTGAGCATGACCATGCCGCCGTGACTGGCCAGTGCCCCGTCGTCCACAAAGACCGCGCGTCCGCCGCGCTGCATAACGTGTTCGATCATCTCGTCCACGGCGTCGGCGGCGTCGCCTGGGGCGTCCTCACCGCCCGGCAGCAGCTTCAGGTGGCGGCCGTCCCCACTGATCTGCGCCGGGAAGTGCAGGTTCTCCTCCACCACCATCACGTCCACCTGTCCATCCAGCGCGGCCTGCCACGCCTCGTTCAGGTCCGTGACCGTCCGGCCCTGCCCGCTGGCCTGCTCGATCTGCCCAAAAATCTCCTGACGCCGCTGACGCAGGGCCGCCTGCATCTGGGGCCAGACCAGTTCGCCCAGATCGTGGGGACTCAGGTGGTCATGGCCGCCCTCGATTTCGGCGGCGATCAGCTCCATGTTCCGGCTGACCCGCCGGAACATGCCCAGGTTCTCGGACAGGCCCACCAGCGCCACTGGAAAAGGCCGTGCCTTGACGGCCTCGTGCAGGCCGCTGTCGATCTGCCGGGTAAATTCTTCCAGCGCCCGCTCGATCTCGCGGCTGGGCGAGGCCCCGATGCCCATCTGCACGGTCACGCCCGTGCCGGGACCGCTGTACTCGCGCGGAAAGCCGTGATCCCGCACTTCCTGGAGATCGGGACCGCGCCCCAGGTACAGCCGGGTGGGTTTCTCGGTCAGCATCACGGCCCAGTACTGCGGGGTGCGGTTCATGGCGAACACCAGATCACGGGTCAGGAAGGTGTCGTCTATGACCACACGTTCGGGCAGGCGGTACGGCAGCTTGAAGACCTCGTGGTAGTCGGCGCTGGCAAATAGGGCCAGGCCATCGAGGTTGTGCTCGTGGTCCACGCCTTCGGCCAGTTCGTGGACCGTTTCCCGGAGCTTTAAGGTCTCGCGCTTGCCGTACTCGGCTTCCAGGCGGTCCACGGCCTCAGACACCAGATTCTTGAGGCGAATGGGGTCTTTCTGGTTGTCCGGCGCGTGGCGGGAGGTGGGCAGCGTAATGGTGACGCTGGGACGGGCACTCAGGCTTTGCAGGTGTTTGACCGTTTCGAGAGTGAACATGGGCTTCCTCCTGTGGTTCTCAAGGGGTAAATGAACGGACACCGCCGCACAACGGGGCGCAGCGCTCAGTGCAGATCGGTCACAGCCGCTGGTCCCGTCAACGGCGCCTCAATCTGCCGATCAGGTTTTTGCGCCGACGCTTCGCTGACCGCTCGGACCACTCCGGCGACTGTGCGGCCTGAAACACCACCTCGCCGCCAGAGCCTGGAATGATGGTGCCGCCATCGTCGGCCCAGACGAACAGAGCCGATCTCTTCGCCGGACTCAGAGAGTGCTGGGCGGCCAGTGCAATGGCCAGTGCGTTTCCTGCTTCCATCGATTATCACATCCTTTCGTGTATGAGATCATAGCCAGGTAGTCCATCTAATAAAACCTGTGGGCATCTCTATATTTATAATCTATCATTTTTATGATTAAGATGCCTAAACAGAGCAAAATCGGAGGTTATTTTCTTGTCCATGAAATAGGACGTGATATTTTCGGTCCTTTAACAGGGTAAATTTCAGAAATCGTCCCATCTATTTATGAAAACGGAAGAATCTGTAGCGCTAAAATCCAGACTATGGGTGAAGGCGCGGTCTCTTCTTTCAGACCGTGCCCCTGGTATTTTCCACTTCTCCCCGTCCGGCTGAGGTGGGCGCCTCAGCCACACGCCGGACCACTTGAGGGCACGCGCCGGAAGCCCCAACGCGCAATCGATCCCGCCTTCTTTTGCGACAGAGGTCAGATACGGACACCGATGGAAGCGTTGGCAAAAACGATGAGACTCCGAGCGAGACTCGCCGAGTGGAGTCCGCAGACGTGGAACGCTTCTCATACAGACTCCGATTGAAAGGTGTTGAAAACACCTAGAAATCCGAGCGGAGCGAGAAGGAGAAAAACGGGTTCCGGACGTGGAGTGTAGAAATCGGAGCTGTCCCGATTTCTACACGAAACAAACGGAATTCGTATCAGCAGACCTGAAAAGCTGCGAGGCAGAAGAGGAGCGTTCGCCCGGCAGGCGGTGACCTGTCCTGGGCGTCTGTTCGTGACGAGGGCAAGCCGGAGAGAAAACGCCTTCCGGGCGCATAGTTCGCCCATCGGTGCGGTCCCGAGGGGTCAACGCAACGGGCGGCCCTCCGTATCAGCCACAGTGGAGGCGGCGCCACCCACCGCTCCGCCGCCGTGGGTGGCCGCCCAGAGCTTCAGGCCAGTTGGGCGTAGGCCACCGCAACCTGCGCGGCCACGGCCGCGTTGTGCCTGACCAGGGCAATGTTGGCTTCCAGGCTCCGGCCTCCGGTGATCTCGGCGATCCGGCCCAGCAGGTACGGTGTCGTCTCCTTGCCGGAAATCCCCAGGGCGTCCATGTCGGCCAGCGCCTGCTGGATATGAGGCGTGATCTCGCCCGCAGGAATTTCCGCCTCCACCGGGATCGGGTTGGCGAGCATCACGCCGCCCCCCAGCCCCAGGGTCCATTTTGCCCGCAAGACGCGCGCCGCCTCGTCCGGCGTCTGAACCATCAGGGGGGACGCGAAACCGCTGTGTCTGGAGTAGAACGCCGGGAACTGTGTGCTGCCCAGGGTGATGGCGGGAACACCCTGCGTTTCGAGCACTTCCAGGGTCAGGCCGATGTCGAGAATGCTCTTGACGCCGGAACTCACCACGCAGACATCGGTCCGGGCCAGTTCCATCAGGTCCGCGCTGATGTCCATGGTCTCCCCGGCCCCCCGGTGCACGCCCCCGGTGCCGCCGGTTGCGAAGACGCGGATGCCCGCCAGAGAGGCGAGGCGCATGGTCGAGGCGACGGTCGTCGCGCCGTGGCGGCCCAGGGCGACGGTGATCGCCAGGTCCCGGGTGCTGATCTTCTGCACGTCCCTGTCCGTGGCGAGCAGGTGCAGTTCTTCCGCAGTCAGACCGATCTTGAGGCGCCCATTCAGCACCGCAATGGTCGCGGGCACCGCCCCATGCTCCCGGATTACGTCCTCGACGCCGCGCGCCATCTCGACGTTTTGTGGAAAGGGCATGCCGTGGCTGATGATGGTGCTTTCCAGCGCCACCACCGCGCGGCCTGACGCGAGGGCTTCGGCGACTTCGGGATGCAGGTCCATCAGGGCGGCGATTTCGGGACGAAGATGATGTTGAGTGGTCATGGAAGGCTCCTTGGTAGGAAAAGTTCAGGGCGTGGCGTTTTGAAGCCGGTCCTGAATGGTGGATGGCGACAGCAGGGGCGAGACGGTGTGTTCACTTTCCACCGTGATCGCGGCGGCGGCGTGTCCTTGCCGCGCGGCGTCCAGGGGGGCGTGTCCAGCGGCCAGGGCGGCCAGAAAGGCCGCCAGCATCGCGTCGCCCGCGCCGGTCACGTCTCGGACGCTGGCGGGCAGGGCGGGCAGTTCATGGACGCCCTCTGACGTGGACAGGAGGCTGCCCAGCGTGCCGCGTCTGATCCAGACCAGCGACACGCCCAGCGCGTGAAGTTCGGAAGCGCCGCGCAGCAGGGCCTGGGGCTCATCGGGAAATTCGCGGTCCAGCAGGGCGCCGAGTTCCAGCACGTTCGGGGTCACGGCGAACGGTGCCAGCCGCTTATTGTCCACGGCCATCACTTCCCTGAGCCGCGCGGCTTTGGGTGAACTGACCGGCTCGAAGACCACCCGGACCCCCAGCTCAGCGCTCAGGGCCAGGAGATGCGCCAGAGCCGGTCTGGAGAGGTTGCCGTCCGCGACCACCCAGGCCGCGCCGCGCAGCACGTTGCGGCGTTCTTGCAGGGCAGCTGGCGTCAGGGCCTCGGTCACGTCCATGCTGGCCACGGCCACCAGCAGTTCCCGGTCCTTGCCGAGTACGGCGGTGTAGGTGCCGGTTGCCAGGCCCTCGGCGCGCAGGACGTGCCGGACGTCCACGCCGGCGGCGGCGGTGTCGCGCAGCAGGCGGTCGCCCAGATCATCACGGCCCACCACCGAGATCAGGGACACGGCGATGCCCAGACGTGCCAGGTTCTCGGCCACGTTGCGGGCCACCCCGCCCGGCGCCTGGAGAGTAACGCCGGGATTGCTGGTTCCGGCGATGGCCTGCGCGGTGGTCTGCGCTTTGACGTCCATGTTCATCCCGCCAACGACGACCAGTCGCTGGCTCTGCCCCTCGGCGGGCAGGACGTAGCCCCGCCCAAGCAGCGCGCCTTTGCGAACGAGCGCACTCACATGAACGTTCACCGCGGCCCGTGAAGTTCCCAGGCGGCGGGCCAGTTCTGCTGGACTGGCCAGAGGGGCATCACGGATGAGATTAAGCAGGGCTGTCTCGGTCTCGGTCAGAGTCATGTCTTAAGTATAATAAAGACACTTGCCGTGATAAAGCAAGCCGACGATCCCACCCATCGACAATCGGCCCTGACCAAGCGCTTAACCGAACCGTCCCGTGATATACGCTTCCGTCCGCGCGTCGCGTGGCGATTGAAAGACCTGATCGGTGGGGGCATGTTCCACCAGATCGCCCATCAGGAAAAACGAGGTGGTGTCGCTGACCCGCGCCGCCTGGTGCATGTTGTGGGTCACGATCACAATCGTGGTGACCTTCTTGAGTTCAGTCATCAATCCCTCGATCTTGGCGGTACTGGACGGGTCCAGAGCGCTCGTCGGCTCATCCATCAATAGAATTTCGGGGTCGACGGCCAGCGCGCGGGCAATGCACAGCCGCTGCTGCTGTCCGCCCGAGAGGCCAGTGGCGGGGGTGTTCAGACGCTCCCTGACCTCTTCCCACAGCGCCGCGCCCTTCAGGCTGCGCTCGGCCACGGCCATCAATTGGTCCTTATTCCGCATGCCGGCCAGTTTCAGCCCGGACACCACGTTGTCGAACACGCTCATGGTGGGAAAGGGGTTGGGCTTCTGGAACACCATGCCCACGCGGCGGCGCATGGCGACGGGATCGATCCCCGCCGCATAGATGTCCTGCCCGTCCAGCAGAATCTGCCCGCTGACCCGCGCGCCCGGCGTCAGGTCGTGCATGCGGTTGATGGCCCGCAGAAAGGTGGTCTTGCCGCAGCCGCTGGGACCGATCAGGGCATTGACGGTGCCGGGCTGCACGTCCAGATTCACGTTCTGCACGGCCTGCTTGTCGCCGTAGAAGATGTTGACGTTTTTCGCGCTGAGGATGGGGGTCATGGTGGCTCCTTGGGAGCGGCCTGATGGTCCGGGGCTCAAACCGTCAGACCTCCAGAAAAGGCAGGGATGTGGTGGGGGTTGCCGCGCGTCCGAACGCTCAGCCTTTGCGGCTGAATCGCCGCGCCAGCAGACTCGTGGCGAAAATCAGCACGATCAGCAGCAGGGCCCCGGCCTTGGCCATTCGCTGGTTCTCGTCGTAGGCGCTGGTGGCTCCCCGGTAGATTTCCAGTGGTAGGGCGCTCATGGGTTTGCTGGGGTCCAGGTTGACGTTGGGGTTGCCGAAGGCCGTGAACAGCAGCGGGGCCGCCTCGCCCGCCACCCGCGCCAGCGCCAGCATGACCCCGGTGATGATCCCCCCGGCCGCGGCGGGCAGCACGATCCGCAGGGTGACCAGCCACTGCGGCAGGCCCAGGCTCAGGCCGGCCTCGCGCACCGACTGGGGCACGAGCTTGAGCACCTCCTCGGTGGTCCGCACGACGATGGGAATCATCAGGAAGCCCAGGGCCAGCGCCCCAGCAAAGCCCGAGAAGCCAAAGTTCAGGACGATCAGGCCGTAGGCCACCAGCCCCATTACGATGGCCGGGATGCCCGCCAGCACGTCGCTGACCAGGCGGATGGTGGGCATCAGGGGGTGCCGGGGGTACTCGGCGAGAAAGATGCCGCCGGCGATGCCAATCAGCACGCCAAACACCGAGGCCATGCCCAGCATGGACAGGCTGCCCACGATGGCGTTGAGCAGGCCGCCGCCCGCCTCGCCTTCAGGCGCAGGCACCCGGGTGAAGAAGTTGAGGTTGACCGCCCCTAGGCCCTCGCGGATCAGGTACACAAAGATCAGGATCAAGGGAGCAACCACCAGCAGCGTTGCGAGCAGGATCAGCCCGCCCATCGCGGCGTTCCGTGCCTTTCGCGCGGCACTGAGGCCGGCAGTGGGCCGTGGCCTGGCGGTGGCGGCAGTGCCCATCATTTGACCCCCTGGGGCGTCAGCCGCTGGATCAGCACGCGGGCCAGCAGGTTGACCGCCACGCTCACGAAGAACAGGATGAAGCCCAGGGTGATCACGCTGGAGCGGTGCAGGGTCTCCTGCGCGTCGCCGAACTGGTTGGCGATCACCGAGGCCATGGTGCTGGCGTTGCCCCAGAGGCTCTTGATGATGTCCTGGCTGTCCCCGATCACCATCGCCACCGCCAGCGTCTCGCCCAGCGCCCGGCCCAGGGCCAGAATCACGCCGCCCATGATCCCGGCGCGGGCGTAGGGCAAGATGGCCCGCGAGATGACCTCCCACTTGGTCGCGCCCAGCGCGTACATCGCCTCGCGCTGATCGGCAGGGACCAGACGGATCACGTCCCTGGCGACGCTGGCCGTGTACGGCAGAATCATTACGGTCAGGATGATGATCGCCAGCGCCAGTCCGCGTCCTGCCCCGGACGACGGCACGAAGAAGCACTGGAGGGTGGTCTGGTCAGTGGCCCAGATGGCCGCGCATCTGGTGTACAGCGCCAACCGCTCCGGGTATTCGGGGTTGAAAAAGGTGATCTGCCAGCGGGCCAGCACCGGCGCAATCACAAAGAGCGCCCATAGGCCGTAGACCACGCTGGGAATGGCGGCCAGCAGCTCGATCAGGTAGCCCACCGGATTCGCCAGCCAGCGGGGAGCGTACTCGGCCACGAACAGGGCGCTGGCAATCGCCAGCGGCACACTGATGATCAGGGCCACGAAGCTGGTAACCAGCGTGCCGATGATCATTGCGGCGGCCCCGAAGGTGCCGTTGACCGGGTTCCAGGTGCGCGTGGTCAGGAACTCTGTCCCAAAGCGTTGCAAGGCCGGCCAGCTGTCCTTGCCCAGCAGGTACAGGCTGACCACGAACACCAGCACGATCACGCTGGCCAGGATCAGGATCAGGGACTGAAAGACGCGGTCGCTCCCGCTAGACAGGCCGGTGCGGCTGGGCAGACGACGGGCGGGTTCACTCATGGTTTCTCTCCCTGGCGGGCATACGTCTGACAGTTGAGGGCAGGGGTGTCAGGGTGATGTCAGGCATCCCGCACAGACACGGGGGCCGTGGCGCGTCGCCTGTAGGGCGCGTTCCAATCTCCGAAAGCCAAAGCAAAACGGCCCCGGAGACTCTCCAGGGCCGCTCAAGGTTGGACACAATGCTTAGATCTTCTTGCCGCCGTAGGTCATGCTCTTGATGATGCTTTTGGCCTTGTTCGCCGCATTGGTGGGCAGCCTGGCGTAGTCCAGAGGCTCGTTGTACTGCTGGCCGGAGGTGGTCATCCACGACAGCAGCTTCTGGAGTTCCTGGGCCTGCGCTTCTGTGCGGTTGCCATATTTCTGATCCTGGTAGAAGATCACGTAGGTGAAGCTGGCCACCGGGTAGGCGTCGGCGTTGGGGCTGTTGGTGATGCTGACGCGGGTGTCACTGGGAATCACGACGCCCTCGGCGGCCTTGCTGGCCGGGCCGTTGTCGGCCAGCACGAACTTGCCCGCACGGTTCTGGACGCTGCCATAAGGGAGCTTGTTCTGCTTGGCGTACACCAGCTCCACGTAGCCCAGCGCGCCGGGCGTGCTCTTCACGACGCCCGCCACGCCGTCATTGCCCTTCGCGCCGGTGCCGACCGGCCAGTCCAGGCTGTTGCCGGTGCCGACCTTGGACTTCCACTCGCTGCTGACCTTGCTCAGGTAGTCGGAGAACACGAAGGTGGTGCCCGAGCCGTCGCTGCGGCGCGCCACCGTGATCGGCAGCGGGGGAATGGTCACGCCGGGGTTCAGGGCCGTGATGGCCTTGTCATTCCAAGTCTTGATCTTGCCCAGGTAGATGTCCGCCAGCACCTTGCCCGTGAACTTCAGAGGCGCAGTGATGCCGGGCAGGTTGTAGGACGGCACGACGGCGCCGATGGCGGTAGGGATGTGCAGCAGCTTGGCGGGCGCGGTCTTGAGCTGCTCGTCGCTCATGGGGTTGTCGGACCCGGCGAAGTCCACGGTGCGCTCAAGGATCTGCTTCTGGCCGCTGCCGCTGCCGACGCTCTGGTAGTTCACGCTGGTGCCGGTGGCGTTCTTGTACTCGGCGAACATCTTGCTGTACAGCGGGTAGGGAAAGCTCGCACCCGCGCCAGTCAGGCCCTGGGCCGCGGCAGAGGGGGCGATCAGCGTGAGGCCCAGCATGAGGATCTTTTTCATGGCCGGAGTCTGCGGGCCGGATGTCAGCCTGCCGTCATCGGAACGTCAACGCCGTGTCAGGCGAGGCGACAGGCGAGGATGAAGAACCTGTTTCTCGGTCGCCACACGGTGTCGCTGCGGACGCACGGCCCGATTCGTGGCAAGTGAAGGTCCCTGAACCGTCCAGTGGGCCAGGGGGCATCGCCATCAACGGAGGCGGCGGCGGAACATCAACGTGGGCCGCCGCCCTGACCCGCGTCGACCCCGGGGCTGTCGCCGGACACACCAACGGCCTCCCATGACCTCACGTGTGGATTGGCCGATCTCGCCCGTCAGTCCCGGCTGATGACATGCACGTCCACATTTCGCGTGCCCCGTAGCACCTGCTTGATGATGTCGCCGCGCCAGACTTCAGCCCAGCGCGAGCGGCTGGTCTCGCCCATCACCACCTGGGTGGCCCGCGAAAGCTGAACGTAGGCGATCAACGCGGCGGCCACTCCGCCGTCGCCCCCCAGCACTTCAAACTGGCCGCCCAGCGCCACCGTCAGGGCGCGGTAGGTGTCCAACAGCCGCGCTTGCTCGGGCGTGACGCGTGGGCCACGGATCGTCACCACATGCAGCGCCGCGTGCAGCCGCGCGGCCAGTTGCCCGCCCCGGCGGATCAGGCGCGCGGCACTTTCCTCGGCGGCGATGGCGACCACCACGACTTCCTGCACACCGGGGCTCCCCTGAGGCGCGGCCTGCTCCACCACGCTCGCCACCTGCCGCAGGGCGATCTCGCGCAGCGCCGTCAGGTTGGGCGCGGTAAAGAAGTGGCCCAGCGCCTGATCGATCTTCTCGGGGCCGTACACGTGGCCGGCCTTCAGCCGGGCGCGCAGATCATGCGGCGTGAGGTCCACCAGCACCAGCTCGGTGGCCGCACGCAACACCGCGTCGGGCACGCGCTCGCGCACGCGCACGCCCGTCAGGCGGGCCACGGTGTCGTTCAGCGATTCCAGATGCTGCACGTTGACGGTGGACAGGACGCTGATGCCCGCCGCGAGCAGCGCCTCCACATCCTGCCAGCGCTTCTGGCGTTCGCTGCCGGGAGCGTTGGTGTGGGCCAGCTCGTCGACCAGCACCACGGCTGGGCGGCGGGCGAGCAGCCCAGCCACGTCCAGCTCGGTCAGTTCGGTCTCGCCGTAGGGGAGAACACGGCGCGGGAAGACGGGCAACCCCTCGGCGGCGCGGATGGTCCCGGCGCGTCCGTGCGTTTCCAGCACGCCGATCAGGACGTCTTCTCCCCTGTCCAGGCGTTCGCGCAGTTCGCCCAGGGCGCGGCAGGTCTTGCCGACGCCCGCTGCCATGCCGATGAACACCTTGTGAACGCCGCGCGTGACAGCAGGGCCGTCTGGCTGACCAGGGAGGGTCAGCCGCTGTGGGGAGCGCCCGGCAGAAGGTGAATCGGCGTCCGGCATGGCGTCAGCGTCCCGTGCCGGGGGCGGCCGCGTCCAGCGCCAGATTCAGCCGCAGCACGTTGACGCCCACGCCGCCCAGACCCAGCGGGCCGCGTTCGGTGGCGGCGCCGATCAGTTCGCGCACCCTGGCCTCGCTCAGGCCGCGCGCCCGCGCCACCCGCGCCACCTGAATCGCGGCTCCGGCAGGACTGATGTGGGGGTCAAGACCGCTGCCGCTGGCGGTCAGCAGATCGGCGGGAATCTGCGTGGCGGGCACGCCTTCACGGGCAGCGATTTCAGCGGCCAGGGCCTGAACCCGTCTCCGCAACGCTGGATTGCTGGGGGCGAGGTTGCTGCCCGAGGCGTTGACCGGATCGTAGCCGCCCCCCGCCGCGCTGGGCCGCCCGATAAAGTCGCCCGCGCCGCTGAAGGTCTGGCCCACCAGGGCGGAGCCGACCACCTGACCATTTCGCGTGATCAGCGAGCCGTTCGCCTGCGCCGGGAACAGGCTTCCCGCCAGCAGCGTGGTCACGGCGGGGTACGTCAGCCCGCACAGCACGAACCACAGCAGGGCGAAGCGCAGCCACGTGGAGAGGCCGGGTTGAGGGGCAGTGTCGGCGGGATGGGAAGGAATGGTCATGGGCAAACTCCTCTGGAAGTGAAGGCGGGCATTACACGCCCACCACGGACAGCAGCAGGTCAATCAGCTTGATGCCCACGAACGGCACCACCACGCCGCCCAGGCCGTAGATCAGCAGGTTGCGGGCCAGCAGGGCGTCGGCGCTGCCGGGGGTGTAGCGCACGCCGCGCAGGGCCACCGGGATCAGCAGCGGAATGACCAGCGCGTTGAAGATCACGGCGCTGAGGATCGCGCTGCGCGGGCTGCCCAGTTCCATCACGTTCAGCACGCCCAGGGCGGGCAGTTGCGCGGCGAACAGCGCGGGCAGGATGGCGAAGTATTTGGCGACGTCGTTGGCGATGGAGAAGGTGGTCAGCGCCCCGCGCGTCATCAGCAGGCCCTTGCCGATCTCCACGACTTCAATCAGTTTGGTGGGATCGGAATCCAGATCGATCATGTTGGCCGCTTCCTTGGCCGCCTGGGTGCCGCTCTGCATCGCCAGGCCCACGTCGGCCTGCGCCAGTGCCGGGGCGTCGTTGGTGCCGTCGCCCATCATCGCCACGAGGCGGCCCGCCGCCTGCTCGTCCCGGATCATCTGGAGCTTGTCCTCGGGGGTGGCCTCGGCCAGAAAGCCGTCCACGCCCGCCTCCCTGGCAATCGCCTCGGCGGTCAGGGGGTTGTCGCCCGTGATCATCACGGTTCTCAGGCCCATGCGGCGCAACTGGTCAAAGCGCTCGCGCATCCCCGGCTTCACGATGTCGGACAGCGCCACCACGCCCAGCACGCGGGCCACGCCGCCGCGCACTTCAGCCACGGTCAGGGGGGTGCCGCCAGCGCGGGCAACTTCCTCTACCAGGGCGGTCAGACCAGCGGGTGCGGCTGCGCCAAACTCGGAGGCAAAACGCGCCATGCGGTCTGCCGCGCCCTTGCGGATTTTTACAGCTCCCCCCGCATCGGCAAAATCCACACCGCTCATGCGGGTCTGGGCGCTGAACTCTATGAACTCGGCGTCACTCGGCTGGGTGGGTAATTCGGTCAGGGTGCGGGCCAGGGTCACGATGCTCTTGCCCTCGGGCGTCGGATCGGCCAGCGAGGACAGTGCGGCGGCGCGGGCCAGCTCGGTCTCACTCACACCAGGCAGCGGGGCAAAGCGCGTCGCCTGCCGGTTGCCGATGGTGATGGTGCCGGTCTTGTCCAGCAGCAGGATGTCCACGTCCCCGGCGACTTCCACCGCCTTGCCGCTCTTGGCAATCACGTTGGCCTGCAAGGCCCTATCCATCCCCGCGATGCCGATGGCGGGCAGCAGCCCCCCGATGGTGGTGGGAATCAGGCAGACCAGCAGGGCGATCAGGGTCACCGTATCCACATTGATGCCCACGAAGCGCGACAGCAGCGGCAGCGTCGCCACCACGATTAAAAAAATCAGCGTCAGCGCGGCCAGCAGGATGCTCAGGGCCAGCTCGTTGGGCGTCTTCTGGCGGCTGGCCCCCTCCACCAGCGCGATCATGCGGTCTAAAAAGCTCTCGCCCGGCTGCGAGGTCACGCGCACCACGATGCGGTCGCTCAGCACTCGCGTTCCGCCGGTCACGCCGCTGTGATCGGTTCCGGCCTCGCGGATGACCGGGGCGCTCTCGCCGGTGATGGCACTCTCGTCCACCGAGGCCAGTCCCTCCACAATCTCGCCGTCGCCGGGGATCATCTCGCCCGCCTCCACCACGATCAGGTCATCCCGGCGCAGTTGGGTGCTGGGCACGGTGGTTTCCACGCCGTTCAGCAGGCGGCGGGCGGGAGTGTCCTGGCGGGCGGCCCGCAGCCCCAGCGCCTGCGCCTTGCCGCGCGCTTCCGCCAGCCCCTCTGCGAAATTGGCGAACAGCACGGTCAGCAACAGCAGCAGGGTGATGGTCAGCTCGTAGCCCCATCCCCTTCCCGTGACGATGTTGGCGAGGGTCAGGGAGGCGGTCAGCACCGCGCCCACCAGCACCACGAACATCACCGGGCTTTTCGCCATGCTGCGCGGATCGAGTTTGGTGACGCTGGCCCGGAGTGCGCCGCCCACGAGTTCGCCGGTGAAGATGTTCTTGCGGGGGGCTTCCGGCCCGGTTTCCGGCACTTGCGGCAGGGTGGTCATTTCTGGACTCCGGTAGTGGGAGAGGCGGGTTGGCTCAGCGTCAATTGCTCGGCCACTGGCCCCAGCACCAGCGTGGGCGCGAAGTTCAGCAGTTGCAGCAGCAGCATCACGCTCAGCAGCATGCCGGCGAAGATGGGGGTGTCCACCCGCAGCGTGCCGCTCGTCTCGGGCGCGGCCTTCTTGCTGGCGAGGAGTCCGGCGATTGCCAGCGGCCCCAGGATTGGCAAAAAACGGGCCAGGATCAGCACAATGGCGCAGGTGACATTCCACCACGGCGTGTTGTCGCCCAGGCCCTCGAAGCCGCTGCCGTTGTTGGCGTAGGCCGAGTTGTACTCGTACAGCACCTGCGACAGTCCGTGGAAGCCGGGGTTGGAGGTGCCTGTGATTTCGGGAAAAGACACCGCCGCCGCCGTGAAGCCCAGCACCAGCAGCGGCTGAAGCAGGATGATCAGCGAGGCCAGCTTGATCTCGCGCACCTCAATTTTCCGTCCGAACAGTTCCGGCGTGCGGCCCACCATCAGGCCCGCGATAAACACGGTCAGCACCACGAACACCAGCATGTTGATCATGCCCACGCCGATGCCGCCGTACACGTCGTTCAGGAACATCCCCAGTTGCGGCACCAGCCCGCCCAGGGGATTGAAACTGTCGTGCATCCCGGCCACCGAGCCGTTGCTGGTCTGGGTGGTCAGGCTGGCCCACAGCGCGGTGGCGTCGGTGCCGAGGCGCACTTCCTTGCCCTCCAGGTTGCCGCCGGGGGCCGCCAGCCCAGAGAGCGCCGCGTTGGGCTGCCGCTCGGCCATGACCGCGCCGAAGGTCAGCGCCGCCGAGGTCACGCTCATCACGGCGATGATGGCCCCGCCGAAGCGGCGACGGTTCAGGAACAGGCCCGAGGCGAACACCAGACTGATGGGAAAGACGATCAGGCTGGTCATGGACAGCAGGTTGCTGAGCGGCGTGGGATTTTCCAGCGGCACCGAGGAGTTGGGGCCGTACCAGCCGCCGCCGTTGGTGCCGAGCTGCTTGATCGCCACCATCGCCGCGACGGGGCCGACGGGGATGGTCTGGGTGGTGACGGCTTTTCCTTCCACCGTCTGCGCCTCCATGAGTTGCGCCACCTTCGCGCCGCCGTAAGTGCTGGGCACGCCCTGAGAGGTCAGCAGCAGCGCCAGCACGAAGGCCGCTGGCACCAGCACCCCCACGGCGCGGGTCACGTCCAGGTAGTAGTTCCCCACGTTCGCCTGTCCTTTCAAGCCGCGCAGCACGGCGAACAGGGCGGCCATGCCCACGGCGGGGGTCACGAACTGCAACGTCACGGTGGCGACGAGCTGCGAGAAGTAGCTCAGCCCGCTCTGGCCGCTGTAGTGCTGCTGGTTGGTGTTGGTGATGAACGAGGCGGCGGTGTGCAGCGCGGTGTCCCAGCGCATATTGCCGATCCCGTCAGGATTGAGGGGCAACGCGCCCTGAAGCGCGTAGATCAGGTAGGCGCTCAGCCCCAGCAGCACGTTGGTGCCGATCAGCGCCGAGCCGTACTGCCGCCAGCCCATGCCGCGCGAGGCGTCCACGCCGCACAGCCGCAGCAGCCCCGCCGTGAAGGGGGAGGCGGGGGCCGCGTACAGCCGCGCGATCAGAACGCCCAGCGGCAGGGCCAGCCCGGAGGCCAGCAGATACGTTAAAAAGATGTCCATCTCAGAGGTTGTCCGGCAGCTTCAGCGCCCAGGCCGCCACGCCGAACAGGGCCAGCAGGATCAGCACACCCAGGAGGACGCCCGGCATCAGAACCGCTCCGCACGGACGAGGGCGTAGAGAAGGTAGGCGGCCAAAGCCAGCACCAGCAGCAGCAAAAAGACATTCATACCCGCGCATGCTGCGCCGCCGCTCCTGGCGGCACCATTCGTCTCTCGGCCAGCCGCATTGGCCAGGTGGCCAGTGGCCCGGACGCCCGTTTCGGGTAGCCTCGGCAGGACATGCGAGACACCCTGCGCCTGCTGTTTGCGCCGCCCAGATTGCCGCTGGAGGGCAGCACGCTGTGGACGGTCTGCCTGACGGCGCTGGCCGTGGTGCTGCTCCTTGACCTGCTGACCCCCGCCTCGCTGGTGGTGGGCACCCTGCTGACCGTGCCGATTGCGCTGGCCGCCCTGGGCACCTCGCGCCGCCCGGTGGTGATCCTGACGCTGCTGGGGGTGGTGGCCTCGTTGCTGGCCGCGCTGGAAAATGCTTTTGAAGACGGTTTTAGCAACGCTGACCTGTCCAACCGCGTCGTCAGCCTGCTGGCGATCTTGCTGGTGGGCGGATTGACCCTGCGCTCGCGCGACGCCTCCGAGCGGGCCGTGCGCATCGCCGAGGACGAGCGCCAGTTGCGGCGCGAACGCCTGCTGCGGCGCCTGGCCGAGGAGATGGGCGGCCCGCTGGGGCAGGCCGAATTTGTCTCGCGCGCCGCGAGCGCCCTGCAACACCTGACCGGGGCGCTGAGTGTGGAGGTGGGCGCGGTGGAACGGGCGACGCTGCGCCGCCCCTACGCGCTGGCCCAGGCCCCCGGCCTGAAAGCGGACGATCACCGCTCGCGGCTGGACACCCGCCTGCCGCTGGACTACCTCGCCCAGCCCGTGGGCGCGGGCGACGTGTGGGCGGCGGACGGCGGGACCTTCGTGCTGGCGCGGCTGCGGCGCTCAGAGGACAGCGATCTGCTGCTGATCCTGCACCGCCCGGAAACCCCACTGGCGCTGACCACCGAGGCGATGGCCGCCCTGCAACCCCTGCTGGAGCGCACCGCCCTGCTGGACGATCTGCGGGTGCAGCGTGAGCAACTCAGCGAGCGCGGCGAACTGCTGCGCGATCTGGTCTACGCTTTCTCGCATGACCTGCGCACCCCCCTGCTGGCCAACGCCATGAACATGGAAGCCGCCCGGCGCGGCGCGTACGGCCCGCTGCCCGATGCGTACCGCGCCACCCTGGAAAACGGCCTGGAGTCCAACGCCACGCTGCTGGCGCTGGCCGAGAAGCTGCTGCTGGTCACCAAGTACGAGAGCGGCGAGGCCGACGACGACATGGAAGAGGTCAACCTGCGGGCGCTGGTGCAGGGCGTCCTCGAAGACCTGCGTCCCCGCATTGAGGCCAGCCGCCTGACCGTGGAACGCGACCTGCGGGCGGTGCGGTTGTGGGGCCGCTCCCATGATCTCAGGCGCGCGATTCAGAACCTGCTGGACAACGCGGTGAAGTTCAGTCCGCCCGGCAGCACCCTGCGGGTGTCTCTGGGCGAGGAGGACGGCGAGGCGGGGCTGAACGTGCAGGACGAGGGGCCGGGCGTCTCGCAGGCCCGTATTCCTCACCTGTTTCAGCGCTTCCGGGGCGGCGGTGCGGGCAGCGGCACGGGCTTAGGCCTGTACCTGACCCGCCGGATTGCCGAGGCCCACGGCGGCACGGTGCGCTACACCCGCACCGGTCAGAACCGCAGCCTCTTCACCCTGACCCTGCCCGTGTCCGGGGAACAACCTCATGGCTGAACTCCCGATTCGCATCCTGCTGGTCGAAGACCACGCCTTCACCCGCGACGGTCTGCGCGCCACCTTGAATCTGGAGGCCGATCTGCGCGTGGTCTGCGAGGCCCGCAGCGGGGAGGAGGCCCTGGAGCGCCTGGCCGGGACCGGGGTGGACGTGGCGGTGGTGGACATCGGCCTGCCGGGCATGGACGGCATCCAGACCGCCGCCGAGATCCGGCGCGGCTGGCCGGACGTGCGGATCGTGATGCTCACCGCCCACGATCTGCGACAGGAGGTCTTCGCGGCGCTGGCGTCGGGGGCGGCGGCCTACTGCCTCAAGAGCGCAAAGCCCGAGTTGTTGCTGCTGGCGGTGCGGGCGGCGGCGGCGGGCAGCGCCTACCTCGATCCGCAGGTGGCGCACCACGTGCTGGGCGGCGTGCGCGCCCCCGGAGTGGCCCCGCTGCTGACCCCCCGCGAACTGGAGGTGCTGCGCCTGATCGCCGACGGCCTGCCGAACAGGGACATCGCCGCTGAACTGGACGTGAGTGTCAGCACAGTCAAGCTGTACGTGCAGGAACTGCTGGTCAAGTTGCAGGCCGCAGACCGCACCCAGGCGGCGGTCAAGGCGCTGCGGCAGGGGTGGCTGTAGGGTCTGAGCGTCGCCGTGCCGTGCCAGTCGGTCCTCACCTCTCCAGTCATGGAAACGCCGTCCAGAGGCAGAGGGATGAGCTGGCCCTGTGATCTGGACCGGGATGCGGGCCGCGACTCCTTCGGGTGGGGCCCTTCTCGCCCCTGCCCGCTGAGCCGGGCGGCTGCCTGGGATGCGCCGCCCAGCGCCCGTTCCTCGGGGGTGCGCGGAGAGACGTTACGGTCGTAGGCGAACTGCGCCAAGAGACCTGCAGGCACACGCGGGGCGGCTCCTGCTCGCGGCCCTCAGCATCGGCGCGATGCTGGTGTGGCTGCTCTACCGCACGTCACCGCCCTCCACACGGCCGGTCCCCCCACTGATCCAGGACATTGGCTCCCAAACGTCCCCGCGACACAAGCAAGGGGCTTAACCTGGCGAAAGGCGAAATTTTGGCCAACTTGCATGAGAGACCTACGGCCCTACAGTTTGAGGACGTGCGATAATGAAGGATTAGTGGAGAATCAAAGGCGCTGCAGCACATCGTGGTATCGGGAGCCTTCAGGCCGATCCGGGTAGCAGCAGGGCCAGGCCGCCCAGCAGCAGCAGGCCCGCCGGGGCCAGCCATCCGCCCAGCAAGACCGTCAGCAGCGCCGGCGCCGTGGCCGCCGCGTAGCGCAATTTCCCGTCGCTCGACAGGCTGGCCGGCCCCGCCTGTCCCAGCCACGCCAGCAGGGACAGGGCCACGCCAGGCATCAGCAGCGCTGCCCCCACCAGACTGGCCGGCGCCCAGCCCAGCGCGGCGGCGCCCAGCGTTCCCAGGCCCAGCAGGCCGCCCAGGACCACGCCGGCCGGCAACACTCGTGCCAGACGCTGCCCCCAGCCGGACAGGGGGAGCGTCTGCGGCAATATCGGGCCAAGCGTCACCAGCAACGCGGCCAGCGCTGGGCTGAACAGGCCGGGCATCGCCCGCAGCGTCATGGGATCGAGCCCAGCACCAAAAGTGGGCGACAACACTACCATCAGCAGCCCAACGGGCACGGCCAGCAGCAGCAGACCTGGACGACGCAGCAGGTGCAGACTGCTGCGCCACACCGACGCCTGGAACACCCCACTGCCCCGCAGGGCCAGGGTCCAGCGGCGCGCTGGGCGCGTTCCATCCGTGCCTATGTCGGGTGCGGGCAGGCCCAGCTGGATGGCGCCGCGCCGCAGGGCTTCCACCTGGGCGTGAAGGACCACCCGCGCTGGAACGTCGGCCTGCCAGAAGGTCCACCACAGCCAGCCCAGGCCCAGCACGCCGCCCAGCAGGGCGACGGGCAGCAGGGCGGGATGCAGCGCTCCGATCAGGGGCACCAGAAACAGCGGCCGCAACCGGCGCTGGGTGGCGTGGTCCCCCACCGTCCGGGCGTCGGACCACAGCGCCTGCCCCAGTTTCCAGCCCAGCAGCCCAAGGGGCAGGCCCAGCGCGGCCGTCCACCAGGTGGGCCACCACACCCACAGCAACACTCCGAGGGCGACGCCTGCCAGGACGACGGGTCCCACCTGCACCAGCCACGGGGCCAGCCAGACCTGCCACGGGCGCAGCGGGGTCCGCAGCAGCAGGGCGTCACCCGTGTTCAGGGCCAGCACCGGGCGCCGCACCAGCACCGCCGAGCCCCACCACGCGGCGGCCAGCCCCGCCAGCACCGTGGCGTCTGGCGCGTCCTGTGGAACGCGCCCGGTCTGCCACACGCTGACCAGGCCGATCAGCGCGGCCACGCCCAGGTACAGCCCCATCAGCAGCGCCCCCGACGACTTCCAGGTCTCCCAGGTTGCTTTGACACCGCGCCCCAGCCGCAAGCGGTGCAGCGCCCAGATCGGTTCGGCCTTCATGCCGCCTGCACGGCAGCGCGCAACTCCCCCTGGCTAATCTCCAGGGCGCGCGAGGGAAGGCCCATCAGATCCGCCCCGTGAGTGGTCAGCAGGATGCTGCCGCCGGCGTGAAGCCGCGCCTGCAGCGCGTCGCGCAGGACATCACGTGACGCGGTGTCCAGGGTGCTGAACGGCTCGTCGAGCAGGGTCAGCGGCAGGCCCAGTCCCAGCGCGAGGCTGAGGGCCACTTTCTGGCGGGTGCCCCGCGACAGTTCCGTCGGCCAGGCGTCCAGCCACGGGGCCAGCCCGAAAGCGTGGGCCAGGTTCAGGATGGGGATGTGCGGGCTGTTCCAGGCGGCGGCCATGAACTGCAGGTTTTCGTGCACGGTCAGGTCATCGAGCAGGGCGGGTTCGGTGGAGATGAAGGCCGTGCGGGCGCGGGCAGGCCGGGAACCGGGGGCGTGGCCCTGGAGCTGGACCACGCCCTGGCAGGGCAGCTCGCCGGCCAGGGCGCGCAGCAGGGTGGTCTTGCCGGCGCCGTTCTCGCCGCGCAGGTGGACCAGTTCGCCTGGGGCGAGCGTCAGGTGGGTGGCCGTCAGGATGACGCGTCCGGCCAGGGTCAGGTGCAGGTCTCGAACAGTCAGGGTGGGGGCGGGGTCTTGCAGCGGAACAGACATGCTGCCCAGTACGGACACCGTGTGCCTGCCGTTCCCATCTGGGACGTGACGGAGCCGAGTTGGAACTCTCGCAGGTAAGTCGTCCGGCTGACCTCGACTCAACGAGCGTGATCATCCCGCCCAAACTCGCGCCGCCCAGGCTCCCACCCCACTAAAATGCCCGGCGTCCATGACCACACCAACACCTGCGCTCCAGCCCCTGCGCCCGGTCTGGTCCTATCCCGCGTACCACAGCGTCCATACCCTTGAGAGCAGTGCGGCGCAACTCGTCGTTCCGGTGCGAAACACGCAACTGGTGGCCCTCAATCCAGTCACCGGTCAAGAACGCTGGCGGCGCCGGCACGCCCAGGTACGCTGGAATGAAATGCAGCTGACCCCAGGCCGGGGCTCGTTCATGAACGGCACAGATCGCCTCGTGACGCTGGACGCCGACACCGGGGAGGTGCAGTGGAGCGCTGTCACCCTGCCGTGGTCCGGCTGGCTGTGCGGCACGGCCGACGTGCTGGTCACTGGCGAGTGGCGACACTCCACCCCCCTGCAGGCCTTCGACACCGCGACGGGCGAGCAGCGCTGGATCAAGCGGCTGCCCCACCCGCCCCGGCGCACCGCGCTGTACGCCCCACTGAACGCGCTGATGAGCGTCATGGATGACCGCGTGATGTTCCATTCCCTCGCCGACGGCGCGATGATCGCGGAGCTTGCCTTGCCCGGCCTGCTGGACAGGCCGATGCCTGACCGGCAGCTCAAAGGCGCGTTCGGCACGCCGGACCGGACGCTGCTCGAACGGGGGGAAGAAGACCGCCTGCTGAGGCTCTCCGGGCCTGACCTGCGGCTCGAGGTGCGGCATCTGGGGCGGGAGCCGGTGACCCTGCGTCTGGAGGACCAGGGCGGGGAGGTGTTCTTCGAGGACACCCAGCGGCAGCTGTGCGTGTATGACCTGGAGCGGGACGTCACGACGGTGCTGGGGCCGCTGGAAGACATCTGGCGTGACCGGATCCCGGTGGTGCGCCTGCCGGACGCGACGGTGCTGGCCGGAACGTTGTCGGGATGGCTGGTGCGCTACAGGCCGGAGGAGGGCGTCCTGGAGCGGGTGCGGGTGGGCAAACGGGTGCTGACCCCGCTGTCGTTGGTGGGGGCCATGGTGTGCTTTGGCACGCAGAGTGGGCAGGTCAGGGCCTGGGCTTGGACGGCACTGCCTGTGCTGGGCCTCGTGGGAGCAACCGCCTGAGTTGTCTGGCAGGAGGCGTGCAGTAAGGGATGTCGAGTCCCGTCACCAGCCACGGGTGGAAAGTCCGCCTGAACGGCTTACATTGTCCCCCGCCGAACCTGCTACCGTCACCGTGGCCCGCTCTCGGGTGGGCCGCTTCCTTCGGGGCAGGGCGAAATTCCCTACCGGCGGTGATGGCTTAGGCCTCAGCCCGCGAAGCCCGCGCAAACTGCACCACGCGCAGGCCCGATCCCGTGAAATTCGGGAGCCGACGGTCACAGTCCGGATGAGAGAAGGAGGAACGTCACCCCGCCCACCCCGGTGGGTGACGACAACCCATGTATACAGAGAATGTGCCGCCCGGAAGGGTGGCCGCGGCCCTGTCCACAGACGAGCGCCGGATGACGCTCGCGCTGGACCTGGCCGCCAGAGGCCTCGGCCGAACAACACCCAACCCCCCTGTGGGCTGCGTCATCGTTCAGGAAGACGAGGTGATAGGTAGGGGCTTTCATCCCAGAGCCGGCGAGCCGCACGCGGAAGTGCTCGCCCTGCGCCAGGCCGGAGAGGACGCACGCGGCGCCACCGCCTACGTGACCCTGGAACCGTGTAGCCATCACGGACGCACTCCACCCTGTACGGACGCCCTGATCGCGTCAGGGGTCCGCCGGGTGGTGATGGCGTCGCGCGATCCGAATCCCGCAGTGGCCGGGCGCGGCGTGCAGGCACTGCGCGACGCTGGGATCGACGTGAGTGTGGGCGTGCTGGAGGAGCAGGCAACGCGTCAGCAGGCGGGCTTCCGCAGCCTGATCGTCCGGGGCCGGCCTTGGGTGGTGGCCAAGTACGCCATGACCCTCGACGGCAAGGTGGCCGCCGTGGACGAGGGCAACGGCGCAGTCACCGGCGCGGCGGCGCGGGCGCGGGCCATGACCTGGCGCAACACGCTGGACGCCGTGGCAGTCGGCAGTGGAACCCTGCACAGCGATGACCCGGCCCTGACCACGCGGGGCCTCTCCGGGGGCCGTGACCCGCGCCCAGTCGTGTTTGATCGCCGCGCCCGGTCCAGTCTCCAGGCCCGTGCATGGCGTCCAGGCAGCGTGCTCGTGACGGCTCCCGACGCCGACATATCCGTCTTCGAGGCATTGGGCGTGACCGTCGTGCGGGCCGCGACGCCCCTGGAGGCCCTGACCGGACTGGGCCGCCTGAACCTCTCCAGCCTGCTGCTGGAAGGCGGCCCTGGCCTGCTCAGCGCCCTGCTGGACGCCGGACTGGTGGACGAGGTGCGCGTCTTCATCGCGCCGAAACTGCTGGGCCGTGGCCTGTCGCCGCTCACGGCGCCGGAGCGCCGCATGCATGACGCCCAGGCCCTGCGCGACGTCACCGTGGAAACGCTCGGCCCGGATGTGCTCGCAACCGGTCTGCTGAGCGATATTCCCCGGCTCTGACGCATTTTCTCCTCTCTTCTGGAGAGCGAGGTGGCGGGCTGGCTTGCCGCGCCATCACCACCGAGGTCAACTATGTTTACTGGAATCATTGAGCAGCTTGGGCGCGTGGCCCGCACCGTGGACGCTGCCGGCAACCTGACGGTCACCATCGAACCGAACACGATGTGGGCGGACCTCTCCCTGGGCGAGAGCATTGCCGTGAACGGCACCTGCCTGACCGTGACCACCTGGGATCACGCGGGCTTCACGGTGGATCTCAGCCGCGAAACCCTGGCCAAGACCGCTCCCCACTGGCAGGCGGGCCACAAGGTCAATCTGGAACGGGCCATGACCGCGCAGGCCCGCTTCGGCGGACATGTGGTCAGTGGTCACGTCGACGGCGTGGGCGAGGTGCTGACCGTCGAGGCCCAGCCCGGCGCGTACACCATGACCGTGCGCGCCCCCGCCGCGCTGGCCCGGTACCTGGTGCCCAAGGGCAGCGTCACGGTGGACGGCGTAAGCCTGACCGTGGTGGACGTGGGCGGCCCGGCGGGCAGCCGCGCCGACCTGCGCGCCGACGAGTTCACGCTGTGGCTGGTGCCGCACACCCTGGACGTGACCACCCTGCACACCTGGACCGCCGGAACGCAGGTCAACCTGGAAGCCGATCAGATGGCCAAATACGCCGAGCGCCTGCTGTTGATGCGGGACTGGACGCCGCCGTCCCCTGGTCCAGCAGCAAGCGGTGGGAACGAGGTGAGTGCGTGACCGCCGCTCGCACCGCGCTGTCCCCCATCGCTGAGTTACTGCTGGACCTGCGGGCAGGGCGGCCTGTCATCCTGGTGGACGACGAGCACCGCGAGAACGAGGGGGACCTGCTGATGCCCGCCGCCACGGCGACACCGGAGTGGGTCAATTTCATGGCGCGCGAGGGCCGGGGCCTGATCTGCGTGACCCTGACCCCTGAGCGGGCGCAGCACCTGGACCTGACGCCGATGGTGGGCCGCAGCACGGACCCGAACGGCACGGCCTTCACGGTCAGCGTGGATCACAGCGGCAACACCACGGGCATCAGCGCCTTTGACCGCGCGGCCACCATCGCGGCCCTGATGGACGACGGCGCGCAACCCACCGACTTCCGGCGTCCGGGGCATATTTTCCCGCTGGTGGCCCGGCCCGGCGGCGTGCTGCGGCGGGCGGGACACACCGAGGCCGCCTGTGACCTGGCGCGGCTGGCAGGATTCGCGCCGGTGGGCGTGATCTGCGAGATCATGGGTGACGACGGCGAGATGAGCCGCCTGCCGGACCTGCTGACCTTCGGGGAGAAGCACGGCCTGAAGGTGGGCAGCATCGAGGCGCTGATCGCCTACCGCATGCAGCATGACCCGTTCATGGTGCAGGTGGCCGAGGCCGAGCTGCCCACCACGTACGGCCTCTTCCGCATCGTGGGCTTCGAGGACACCGTCAGCGGCGCGGAGCATGTGGCGCTGGTGATGGGCGAGGTCACGCCGGACCCGCTGCTGGTGCGCGTCCACAGCGAGTGCCTGACCGGCGACGGCTTCCACTCGCTGCGCTGCGACTGCGGCGCGCAGCGCGACGCGGCCCTGCAGGCCATTGCCGCCGAGGGCCGGGGCGTGCTGGTGTACCTGCGGCAGGAGGGACGCGGCATCGGCCTGCTCAACAAGATCCGCGCTTACCACCTGCAAGACGGCGGCGCGGATACCGTCGAGGCCAACGAGCGGCTCGGCTTTCCTGCCGACGCCCGAGACTTCGGGATTGGCGCGCAGATGCTGCATCTGCTGGGCGCGCGGCACCTGCGCGTGTTGACCAACAACCCCCGCAAGCTGAGCGCCCTGGGCGGTTTCGGGCTGGAGGTGGTGGAGCGCGTAGCCCTGCACGCGGGCCACAACGCACACAACGCCGCCTACCTGCAAACCAAGGCGGACAAACTCGGTCACCTCGGGACTGGCGGCCCCCACACGTAATCGCCCTGGACGTCCGGGAGGCGGCTTGAATGGCCCCTTCCGGATGGCCTCACCACTTGTTCAAGGAGCATCCTATGAACCGAATTGAAGCCCACCTGCTCGCCACCGACCTGAAATTTGCCATGATCAGCACCCGCTGGAACCACCTGATCGTGGACCGCCTGGTGGAGGGCGCCGAACTCGCCTTCGTTCAGCATGGCGGGAAGACCGAACACCTGGACCACTACCTCGTCCCCGGCGCGTACGAGGTGCCGCTGATTGCCCGCAGGCTGGCCGAGTCTGGCGGGTACGACGCCGTGATCTGCCTGGGGGCCGTGATCAAGGGCGACACCGATCATTACGATTTCGTGGCGGGCGGCGCGGCCACCGGCATCCTGAACACCTCACTCCAGACCGGCGTGCCCGTGGCGTTCGGCGTGCTGACCACCGACACCGTGGAGCAGGCCCTGAACCGCGCCGGGATCAAGGCCGGGAACAAGGGCGGCGAGGCGGTGATGGCCATGATTGAAACGGTCAACCTGCTGAAGCAGCTGCCCGCAGGACCAGTCTGACCCGCTGTGTTCGCCGCTGAGGACCGGGCTTGAGCATTGCCTCTGTCAGGGCCGAACCGCCCAGGAACTAAGGTGAACTCGACCCCAAGAGCGCGCGCCGGTCAAGCGCCGCTGAACGGCTTGAGCTTTGCGATAACGAAGGGTCAAAGACGAATCAGGGGCGCTGCAAGACGTTGTGTTTTTCCAGCCCTCAGGCCGATCCGGGCAGCAGCAGGCCACGCTGCCCAGCTGCACCAAGCCCACCGGGGCCAGCCACGATACTCGACTCTCTCCACAAGACGTCACCGATGGCCTGCTTCCGCTGCTCCCCGACAACCCGTGGACGTTGAGCGTGAACCTCACAGACGATCATCGACACCGTGTGGATGGGAAAATATCGACAGACGTCCACGCCCCACCCAGGGCATGATAAAAATGTGAGATTGCACTTCAGAACTCTTCATTTCCTTGTGGGCATGCTGCTTCTGGGGATGGTCGCCTGTGGCGGCGACAACCCGAGCAGTGCTGGCCCGACTCCAGTCACGCCCCCGGTCACGTCTCCACCCTCCGTCCAGACCGGCACGCTGCAGCTCGACGTGACTGGCCTGCCCGCAGGCGTGCCGGCCGCGCTCCACGTGACGGCCCCCGACGGCCAGATCAGCGCCGCGACCGGCCCCACCACGCTCACTCAGCAGGTGCCCGGCACCTACAAGGTCACCGCCGACGACGTGACCGCTGGCGACGTGTCCTATCACGCCACCGTCGAGGGGAGTCCAGCCCACGTGGAGAGCAGTCAGACGGCAACGGTGCAGGTGCGCTACGCCCCCGTCCCTGTGGCGTTCCGGATCACCACTTTCTCGGCCGACCGGGCCGCGCTGCCGTCCGAGGGCGGGCGCCTCGTGCTCTCCTGGGCGGCTCCAGGGGCACGTGACTTCACCCTGACGGCTACCCCCTCCAGCGGCCTGGTTGGACTCCCCGAGCCCCACACGGGGGCGCAGACCGCAACCATTGAGGTGCCCGCCAACCCAGGCACCGACAGTCTCACTATCGTCTTCCGGCTCACGGCCCACAGCGCCGCAGGCGAGTCCGACGTGACCCAGGAGCTGACCGTCCAGGTGGCCGGCCGCTCGACGGGCACCCTGGACGTGAGCGTCACGGGCTTGCCGACCGGTACAGCGCCTGGGGTCACGGTGACCGATCCATCCGGAGAGCTGCATCGCATAATCGGGAGCACTTCACTCCCCAACCTCCAACCCGGAGCGTATACGGTGGCCGCCGAACCAGTCACGGCCGGGGGCCTGTTCTACGACGGCCAGGTCGTCGGCAGCCCCGCGGTAGTCGAGGCGGGCAGCGTCACCCAGGTGGGCGTGACCTACGGGGCCCGGCCGGTCCGGGTGACGCTGAGCCGCGACGCAGCCCTGATGGGCCGGGGGGCGGCCCTGGTGGGCCGGGGCAGCGCGTCTACCTTCACGGCCACGGTGGAGGGCGCCGCCAGCAACGCCGTGACGTGGACAGCGAGCGGCGGCACGCTGCAGGCCGGGGACACCCAGGCCACCTGGACGGCCCCCGACGTGGCTGGCCCCTACACGCTGAGCGCGACCAGCGTGGCCAATCCGACGCAGCGGGCGAGCGTCACGCTGACCGTGACCCCCCTGAAGGCCGAATGGACGCGCGTCGCGGGCCTGAGCAGTCTCGCCTACGATCAGGTCCTGGACATGACGACCGACGCCCAGAACAACGTGTACCTGGTGGGCGTCACTCAGGGGAGCCTGGAGGGCACGCCCCAGGGAGAACTCGACGCGTTTCTGGCCAAGGTTGATGCGCAGGGCGCGCTGCAGTGGGTGCGGCAACAGGCGGTCAGCAGCGACAACTATGACCACCTGAACAGCGTTGCGGTCGACGCGGCGGGGAACGTGTATGCGTCGGGCCAGACCAGCGGCGTGATGGAGGGGACCGGTCAGGATCCATGGGGCGACACGTACGTCGTGAAATTTAATGCGGCCGGGACCCGGCTGTGGGTGCAGCAGCAGGCCATCAGCACCGAGTCCTACGACGGGGGCCGGGCGATGGCGGTCGACGCGCAGGGCAACGTCGTGGTGGCGGGAATCAGCGGCAGTGGACTCGGAACGGACCTGGGAGGCGGCGGGGGCGTCTTCGCGGCGAAACTGGATTCGAATGGACACCGGCTGTGGGCGGTGCAGGGCGTCACTTCAGGGACCGACGACGAGGTGCGGGGGGTGGCGGTGGACCGCGCCGGCAACGTCCTGCTGACCGGCCACCGATTTGTGGACTACGCGCGCTACTACGACGCGTTCCTGGTCAAGCTGACTCCGTTGGGGAGCGTGGCCTGGCAGCGTGAGGGGGAACTCAGCACCATGGCGAGCGACCGGGCCACGGGCGTCGTCACGGACGGTGCCGGCAACGCCTACGTGCTGGGCACCACTTCTGGAACCCTCGAGGGGGACCAGCCGGGCGGCGCCTTCCTTGCCAAGTTCGATCCGGCCGGCACCCGGCTCTGGGTCCGGCAGCACGCCATCTCGACCTCGCGAGGTGATTATGCCGGCGATCTCGCCCTGGATCATCAGGAACAGGTGTACGTCACCGTCAACAACGACTACCGCGCGTACGGGTCCACGCAGCACAAACTTGACCAGGCCGGCACGCTGCTGTGGACGCAGCCGCAGTTGCCTGGCATCGTTGGGGCGCCGTACCAGACCATCATCACCGTCGACCGGACGGGCAGCGTGTATGTGGCCGGACAGATCGGCGCCAACGAGTTGTATGTCGGCAACAGCGGCGAGAACACCTTCCTTACGAAGTACCGCCAGTGACCTCGGAGGCCGCGTGATGGAATGGCGCGGGCCGCACAGGCCACATCTGAGTCATTACGGCCTGCGCTGCCGGACATCCAAGGAGCCCTCCATGAAAACAGCCATTCACCGCACCCTGCTCATCCTTGGCGTCAGCCTGAGTGCCTGCGCCAGCATGGCCCAGACCGCCCAGAACGTTCCCTCGGCCCACTTCACGTTCACCGCAGGAGATGGCACACCCGTCCACAAGGACCATGCCCAACTGATCTCAGTAGCCGACAACTTCATTTTTTAGTCGTCCCAGACGGCGGGAAGGTCACCTTCCGGTCTGTCCCTCGACAGAAACGAGAAATGGCGGTGTTTTGAGGTGTGAAGCCACCAAAACCCGCCGCCT
>NZ_VDMO01000029.1 GCF_006335125.1 Deinococcus radiopugnans ATCC 19172 | reverse complement strand
CCCGAGCCGGATTCACCCACCACGCCCAGGGTCTCGCCCTTGTTGATGTGGAAGGTCACCCCGTCCACACTCTTGACCACCCCGTCGTCGGTGTTGAAATACGTCTTCAGGCCGTTCACGGCCAGCAGCACATCCGCATGTTTGGTGGCGTGGTCGGTCATTCTTCCTCCATTGTTCGCACGCCACGCATCATACATGGACTGCACACAATTCTCTGCATGTCACGGTCCTCCATTACTGCCGCTTGCGCGGGTCAAAAGCGTCGCGCAGACCGTCGCCCAGAAGCTGGAAGCAGCCCACCGTAAATACGATGAAGAAGCCGGGAATCAGCACCCAGGGCCGCGAGTTCAGGCTGGACAGCCCACCTTCCTGCGCCTGCGCCAGCAGACTGCCCCAGCTCACGTAGGGTTCCACTGCGCCGATGCCCAGGAAGCTCAGGCCGGATTCCAGCAGAATAAAGACGGGAATAGCGAGTGACACGGTGACAATCACGTAAGTGGTCATGGTGGGCAGCATGTGCCGCCACATCACGCGGTTGTCGCTGGCCCCCAGCGCGCGAGCCGCCGAGACGAAATCCTGCTCGCGCACGCTCAGCAGTTGCCCGCGCGTTACGCGCGCCAGTCCGCCCCAGCCGATGAACGCCAGGATGCCCAGAATGATGTACAGCACCAAAATAGGGTTGATGTTCTGTGGAAAGACGGACCGCAGCAAAATCAGCAGAAAGAGGGTGGGGATGGCCGAAATCACCTCGACCAGACGCATGATCAAGGTATCGGTGATGCCTCCAAAGAAGGCGGCCAGCGCGCCCATGAACAGGCCAATAAACGTGCTGAGCAAGACCGCCACCACCCCGATGGTCAGGCTGATCTGTGAAGCGTACAGAGTGCGGGTCAGTAGATCACGGCCCAGCGCCTCGCCGCCGATCAGGAAAACATTGCACCCCACCTGATCGTTCCCGGTGCCGTACAGATGAAGGTTGCCGGGAATGAAGCCCAGAATCTTGTACGACGCCCCGCGCACGCCGAAGTAGATGGGACACTGCTCCGTCGTCGGCTTGTACTCGTTGACGAAGGTGTCCATGTTGAGCTGCTGGGAGTATTTGAAGACGTATGGACGAGTCAGTGCGCCTGTCTGTGGATCACGAATGTGAACCGGTGTGGGCGGCTGGAAGCGAGTGATGTCCGTCGTGGAATAGCTGGACAGACCGTCTGGAGCAAGAAAGGGAGCAAAGATGGCCATCAGGTAAATCAGGATCAGTCCCACAGCACCAGTCTGGGCTAGACGATTCTTGCGAAACTGCCCCCAGGCGACGGAGAACTGGGACTGCCCCTGCGGGCGGGGCTTTGCGTTTTGTTGAGGCGCAGCAGTAGTCATTTCACCTCACCCGACCTTGATGCGTGGGTCAACCACAGCCAGGAGAATGTCTGAGAGGGCGTTGCCGATGATCAGCAAGATGGTGGAAATGACCGTAAAGCCTGCGATCAGGTACAGGTCTGAGGCTTGAATGGCCGTGAGCAGCATGGGGGTGATCCCAGGATAGTTGTACACCACTTCTACAAAGCCTGCGCCGCTGATGGCGCCGGGCAACAGGCCGCCGATCCCCGCGACAATCGGCAGGATGGCGTTGCGGAAGGTGTGTTTCCAGATGGCGGTGCGCTCGCTGACGCCTTTGGCCCGCGCCGTGCGGATGTAATCAGAGCGCATCACTTCCAGCATCAGGCCCCGAATGACACGGGTCAGACCCGCCGCGTCGGTGACCGCCAGGACGATTGCCGGGATGAGCAGATGCCGCAGGACATCCCAAAACTGGCCAATCGCAGAAAGTTGCTCATAGCCGTTGCTGGTCATCCCTCCCAATGGAATGTCCCAGCCCGTCGCATTGCGAATCTGAAGGATGAAGTAAATTACGATCAGAAACAAGAAAAAGCTAGGAAAACCTAGCAAGAAGTACAGCACCACGTTGATGGCCTTGTCACCAAAGCTGTTCTGGCGCACCGCGCCGTACACGCCGACAGGAATGGCGATGGCGTAGAAGAACACCAGATTCAGAAGAACCAGATAGACCGAGTTAACGATGCGGGGCCAGATCACAGGCAGGACCGGCTGGGTGTACTGGAAAGACGTGCCGAAGTCGCCGTGCAGCATGTTCCACATCCAGTAGAAGTACTGAATATAGGCTGGTTTGTCCAGCCCAAAGCCGACGCTCAGATTTCTGAGCTGCTCTTCGCTGATACCAGGATTGAGCTTGGCGGGCGTCAGGAAGTCACCGGGGGCCAGCGAGATCACGAAAAAGATCAACACGCTGGCCAGCAGCAGCGTGGGGATGGCCTGAAAAAAGCGCCGGACTAAAAATGGGATCATGCCTCTCTCCGTTGGCTCTGGATGGTTTTTTCAATGGAAGGGGGGTAGTCCGCCCATAGCAGACCACCCCCTGAAACGAACGTGGCTGGATTACTTGATGAAGGTCAGGCCGATGTCACGCGAACCGTAGTAGGCGTCCATCAGGTTATCCGGGTACTGACCGCCCACGCGGGTGTTGTAGGTCACGTGGTAGTTGGTGCCCACCAGGTAGATCACAGGCTGCAGCTCGCCCTCATTCTTCATCAGCTGTGCGCCGATGGCCAGACGCTTGGCGGTGTTCAGCTCGGCGTCGCCCTGGTAGTACTCCTTGGTCATCAGCTGTTCCTGACTGGTCAGGCACTTGCCGTCGGTCGGGTTGTTGTAGCTGTGCAGGTTGGTCCCGCAGGGCACCACGTTCACGCCGAAGGGCCAAATGTTGGTGCCGCCCGACAGACCCAGCAGGATCGCGTCGAAGGGACGGTTCTCGCCCTTGGCGGTCAGCTGACCCACCAGGGTGTTGAAGTCGATGGGGGTGAAGTTGACCTTGACGCCCACTTTCTTGGCCTCATCGCGGAAGATCTGGCCCAACTGCTCACGCACGGTGTTGCCCGCGTTGGTCGACAGGTTGAACTCCAGCACCTTGCCCTTGCTGTCCACCAGGTAGCCGTCGGCGTTCTTCTTCTTGTAGCCGATCTGCGCCAGCAGCTTGCTGGCCTGCGCCAGATCGTACTTGTACTCGGGCGCACCAGCCTTCAGGCCCGCGTCCGTCTGGTCCTTGAAGATGGGGTAGACGCTGAAGTACACCTCGCTGCCCAGGCCGCCCAGCGCCAGCTTGATCATGGCGTCACGGTTGGCGATATGGCTCATGGCGCGGCGGAAGCGCACGTCGCGGAACAGCGCCTGCTTGGCGGGGTCACCGGACTTGTTCCAGTTGAAGGTGATCCAGGAGGAGGTGGCCTGCGGGCTGACGTTGGCCTTCAGGAACGCCTTGAGGTTGCCAGCGTCGATCGCCTTCTTGATCTGCGCCAGATCGTCGGCCTTGCTGGCCCCAAAGTTGTCGAGCTGCCCGGCCAGGTACGCCGCCAGACCAGCGTTCAAGTCAGGCACGATGCGGTAGGAGTAGGTGTTCAGGTAAGGAATTGCGTTGCCTTTGCTGTCCTTGTTCCAGTCGCCGTAGAACTTGTTGGCCTTCAGCACGGCGCGCTCGCCGGCCTTGTAGCTGTCCAGCACCCACATGCCCGCCGAAACGATCTCGCTGGGTTTGGTCCCCAGGCCCCACATCTTCTTGACGGCTTCCGCGCCGCCGGCCTTGTACGCCTTGCCGAAGACGTGATCCGGCCAGGGAGCGAAGCTCATGATGCTCAGGGCGGTGGAGCTCTGGGTGGGGAAGTCGAACTGCAGGGTCATGTCGTTAATTTTCTTGATCGTGACCGGCTTGTCGTTGATGAAGAAGGTGTCGTAGCTGTTGCTGCCCACCTTGTCGTCGGTGTGGATCTTCCAGGTGGTGATCCAGTCGTCGGCGGTGATCGGCTGGCCATCGCTGAACTTCATTCCAGGACGGATCTTGACCACGAAACGCTTGTTGTTGTTGCTGACCACGGCGGGGCCGTCTGCCATCTTGGGGATGAACTCGTTGGTCCGGGGATCCTGGGTGAACAGGGTCGCCGAGGTGTCCGCCATCCTGCCAGGGATGCTGGTGGCCTCGGCACTGGTGAAGGGGTTGAAGGTCTTAAAGTCCGACAGCGTGTAGTCGCGGTACTCGCCGCCGCGCTTGTTCGCGGTGTTCTGCTCGGCGGTCCAGGCAGCGGGGTAGACGAAGGGAGCAGCCATCGAGGTGGTTGCGGCCATGGCCAGGGCCAGGAACAGTGCTTTCTTCATGTGAATCCTCCAATAGGATGATCAGGCAACAACTTCCGAGCTGAAGTTCTGGAAATGCGAACGTTCCGGCAGTAGCCGGGCGCTTGCCTAGTTGTCGTGGGGTTTCCAGCGCGGTCAATATATGAAGTGGCCTAGTCCAGGTCAAGCACCAAATCACCTTTCCTTGATCCTGACCCAATTCAACGCTCATCACTTTACACACGTAAGGCTCTCAGGCAAGAATTTTCCACGAAAAGCCCAGAAGCCGCTCTCGCGAGGTGCTTCTGGGTCTGGGGGGGCGATAATCAGCGAGAAACGATGCCGATCAGCAACGCCAACAGCATGAAAAAGCCGCCCAGGACGCTGGTAATACGGACCAAGCCACCTTCGACACCACGGCCGCCCAGCAGAGACCCGCCGGAAGCCATGCTGGCCGAGAGGCCCGCCTGACGCGGCACCTGCAGCAGAATGAAGAAGACCAGCGCCACACAGATCAGCGCGAACAGCACGAGAAACAGGTTCAGAATCATGGGTTACCTCTGGTGTAGATACCGACCGGGTGGCGTGAATTCACGTCAACTTCCGCTCTTTTCCCAGCCGGGCAGCCGGGCAGCCATCAGCATACACCAGTGCCTTCTCTCCTGATTGGGTCACACAGGGTGGGCACAGGTTGTTTGGGCTGTCGTAGAACGCGTCCCCTGTCCTGAACAGTTGCCCCGATTGAACAGCTCCAGCTTCTCCGAAAGGCACCCTTTGTTACCGAGCAGCACCACTCGTGTACCCAGAGTCCCAGCCACCCGACGATCACATCAATCTCGCCAGCGTGTGAGACAAGGGCCAACGAATTACCACAATCTTCACTCTCAGGCTCTTTACCCGGCTCTTAACCTAAGGTGATCTATGGACAATGTGATCAGGCGTTTGACGCGGCTGACAGCGCTGGGAGCCGCCTTGATTCTGACCTCTGCGCTGTCGGCGAGCGTGACTGGGCGCGTGGTGGATGCGGCGGGCCAACCTGTCCGGAGCGCCACCGTGATCGCCGACAACACGCTGTTCTACAACACCAACGTGATCGGCTACACCGACGCCAACGGCAAGTACAAGCTGGATATCAGCAAGCCCATAGGCACCTGGAACGTCACGGCGACGGTGAACCTGAAGTACGGCGACTACACGGTGGGCATTGACCTGATCCCCGAGAACCCCAAGCTGCTGGCCGGCACCGAGGGCGGCGTCCGCAATTTCACTTTTAAGCCGAAACCCGTGACCAGCGCCGATCCTTACGGCAGCCTGGGCCACGTGATCGTGACGCCCTCCATCGACACCTCCGACATCGACGAGACCAAGATCGAGCTGACCCTGACCCCGGTGGGCAAGCTGGCCGACGGCAGCGCAGGCCGCGTCATCCAGGGCCGTCCACGGCGGACGGGGGATGGGGCGCTGCTGGCCAACGTGATGTGGGGGACGTACCGGGTCACGGCCACCTATGAAGGCCAGCCTCTCCAGATCAGTCGCAGACCGCGCCCTGACCACAACGAGGATTATGCGTGGGGCCGCAGCTACACCGGTCCCTTCGTGGAGGGATTTTATAAGACCCAGCCGACGCTGTTTCTGGAAGTCCGGCGGTAATTTCAGTCGCTCTGGCCGGGGCCACCCCGAGCACCCGCCTTCATGTTCGTAAGCCGCCTGAAGCTGACTGCGCGGCAATGTGTACTGTGGAGGCATCATGATGCGCACCCAGATGGTTCTGATCCTGTCCGGTGGTCTGGCCCTCGCCAGCGGGACACACGCACAAGTGTTCACGCTGCCCGTACAGCCCGGCACCCTGAGCAACCCAGGGCTGCTGAAGGGCAACCCCGATCTGGGCCTGCCCGCCCTGAACGCGGCCCAGCGCTCGGCCCTCACGCGGCAGGGCTTCGTGATCGCGCCCGCAGGGTGGCGGCAGTTCGACGCGGTGTACGAGGCCACCCGCTACGCCGAGCAGCCCGTCTTCGTGACCACCGACGCGGTGCTGCACATCTACCACCTCGTCTTCGACAAATTGCTGCGCGATCTGGAGCGTGAAACACTGGCCCCGGCGGCACGGCAGCTCACGGCGCGGCTGGTGGCGGGCGCACAGAAACAGGTGAAGGCGCTGGGCGGAACCCCGCTGGAGGCCGACGCTCGCCGGGCGCTGGCGTACCTGGCCGTCGCGCAGAAACTGGCGGACCCGGCGGCCTCAGTCCCGCCAGAAGTGGCGCAGGTGGTGGCAGCGGAACTGAAACTGATCGAGGCCCACGCGGGCACTGCCCCGTCGCCCATCTTCGTGGCCTCGGGCCTGCTGGAGGACTACTCGCAGTACGTGCCGCGCGGCCACTACACCCGGTCCGAAACGCTGAAGCGCTCCTTCCGCACGCTGACGTGGCTGGGCCGCATCAACCTGCGGGTGCAGAAAGCCGACGAGACGCGCACGGCGGCCCTGATCACGCACCTGCTGACCGGGGACGCGCAGGCGCAGGCGCTGTGGGCGCGGCTGTACGATCCCACCGCCCTGCTGATCGGCGCGAGCGACGACCTCAATTACCGGCAATACGCGCAGACACTTCAGACGGTGACGGGCGGGAATATCCGTCGGCTGGGCGACGCCGCCACGGTGAAGGCGTTCCAGGCCGCCCTGGCCAAGCTGCCGCCGCCGCGCGTCAACAGCGTCTTCGTGGTGGCGAAACCCGGCGAGGGCGTGGACGTGCGCGGGCGCGAGACGCTGGGCTTCCGGCTGATGGGTCAGCGCTTCACCCTGGACGGCGCGGCGCTGCAACAGCTGGTCTACCGCGAGGTGGGCACCGAACAGAAGCCGCGCACCCTTCCGCGCGGCCTGGACCTGCTGGCCGCGATGGGCAGCGACGCGGCCCTGAACGAGTTGAAGAAGCTGGGGGACGCGGGCTACGCGAATTACGGCACGCAGATGCAAAAGGTCCGGGGCCAGTTCGCCGCGCTGCGCCCCGCCGACTGGAACGCCAACGTCTACAGCGGCTGGCTGTACGTCTTGCAGGCGCTGGCCAAACCCGAGGCACGCGACAGCCGCTACCCGGCCTTTATGCGCACGCCCGCGTGGACCCGCAAGGAGATGCTCACGGCGCTGGGCTCGTGGACCGAGCTGCGGCACGACACGTTGCTGTACGCCAAGCAGGTGATGGCCGAGATGGGCGCCGGTGAGGAACCCGAACATCCACGCGGGTACGTGGAGCCGAATGCGGCGGTCTGGACCCGCCTGCTGGCGCTGGAGGCCCTGACCCGCCGCGTGCTGACCGAGCAGAATATTCTCTCCGAGCGCAGCGCCAACAACCTGGAGAGCCTGCGCGACATGCTGGACTTCCTGAAAGCGGCCACGGCCAGGCAACTGGCCGGACAGCCCCTGAGCCGGGACAGCTACGACCGCATCCACTTCTTCGGCGGCTGGCTGGAGCAGCTCAAGCTCGCCAGCACCGATCCCGAGGGAGAGGACGGCGGCGGCACCCCCACCTTCGACGAGCCGCCCTACGCAGGCGTGGTGGCCGACGTGGCGACGGCGACGGACCGCGCGCTGGAGGAAGCCACCGGCACCATTCACGAGCTGTACGCCGTCGTGCCGGACGGACGCGGAGGGCAGCAGATCGCGCGCGGCGGCGTGTACTCGCAGTACGAGTTCACGGTGCCCGTTTCTGGGCGCCTGACCGACGAGGCGTGGCGGGCGCGGCTGAAGGCCGGCACCCTGCCGCCCATGCACCCGTGGCTGGACGGCATCGTGGTGCGGTGAGGGCAGGGGGAAGGGCGCTGCTGGCCGCCCTGGGTCTGCTGGGCCTGACTTCTGGCGGGCAGCAACACCAGCTGCCCCTGACCTTCGCCCTGGTGGGCGACGTGAGCGTGGCGCGGGGGGTGGCGCAGGTCAACGCGGCAGACTGGGGGGCCACGCTCGCCGCTCTGCGTGAAGCGCTGAGGGCCGACGCCACCTTCGGCAATCTGGAGTCGCCACTGACCACCGCGCCGCACACGGGCGGCGGGCTGGACCTGCGGGCACCTCCCGCCGGAGCGGCGGCCCTGTTCGCCTTCACCCACCTGGGCGTGGAGAACAACCACGCGCACGACGGCGGCGCGGCGGGACAGCGTCAGTCGCGCCGGGTGCTGCGGGAGCATGGACTGACCCCGGTCACCCGCGCCCTGAGCATCACGGAGGTGGGCGGCGTGCCCGTTGCGTGGGCCGCGTTCTTCGACGACGGCCGCACACCGCCGCCCCTGTCCGCCATCCGGGAGGGGGCACGGCAGGCCCAGCTGGTGGTGGTGGGGGTGCACTGGGGCGTGGAATACGGCCCGGTCACGGCGCGGCAGCGGCACCTGGCCCGCGAGCTGGCCTCGGCGGGGGCGGACCTGATCGTGGGCAGCGGGCCGCACGTCCTGCAGGGCCACGATCGGCTGGGCCAGACCCTGGTGCTGTACAGCCTGGGCAACCTGCTGCTGGACCAGCCCTACCCGGACACGCGGGTGGGGGCGGTGGTGCGGGCCACGCGCGTGGCCCAGGGACCGCACGGGGCACAGGGCTGGAGCGCCTGCGCGGTGCCTACCCGTTACCGCGCGGGCCGCGTCTCCTCGGCCAACGCTCAGGAACGGCCCCGCATCCTCAGTCGGCTGGGGTTGCCCGCGTGCGGCTAACAGCGCTGCTGGCGGCCCTTCTGCTGACCGGGCCGGTGCAGGCAGGCGGCGACGCGGGCGGTTGGCAGGCGCTGCGGGCAGACGGCAGCCTCGCCCCTGCCGGGGCGCTGCGCCCGCCCCCACCCTGCCCACCGCTGAAGCTGCCCGCAAGCTGGGACGTGCGCTCGCAGGCCTACGCCGATGTGACCGGCGACGGCAGCCCCGAATGCGTGCTGGCCGTCTGGCGTCCCTGGAGCGACTGGCCGATCACGCGCTGGTCCCCCACCGCGTCGCCCATCACCGCCAACCGGGACGCGCTGGGTGACAGCGCCCACATCGCGGTGCTCAAGCCGGGGCCACGCGGCACCTACCACAACGTCTGGGTGGGCAGCGCGCTGTTCCGCCCGGTCCTGGTCCTGAGTGTGCTGCCCGGTGGCCGACTGGTGGCCCTGGAAGGCCGCTACGCCAGCGGACGCGGCGCCGCATCCGTGGCCCTCAGCGAGTGGAGCTGGACCGGCTTCGGCTTCCGGCTGGAGCGCCGCGCGCCCCTGACAGCCCGGCAGCTCAGCGTGGACGCCGCCGGTCAACCTGCCGTGCGCTGAAGGGCCGTGCGCTGAAAGGCATAGGTCAGGTTAATCGGTGGGCCATCGGTTCCACTGGCCGCGCGCCTCCCGCCAGCCTCACTCAGAAGGGGATGATCGGGTTCTGCTTCCACTGCCCCTGGCTCAGCGTGAACGGGCCGAAGTTCTTGGGTCCCAGCGGGCCGAAGTCGGCGGTGAAGTTGCCGTCCAGCCGGTACGTCACCTGCTGCCCGCGCGCCACCTTCAGGAACGAGGCGGCGGTGGACAGCGTGACCGGAATGGACACGTCGGCCTGCTGGTCCGCCGAGCCGCGTGCCGGAACGTTCACGCGGGGAAATTCCGCCTGGCCCACCTGCGCGCCGTCGATCACCAGCGTGGCCTCGATGTTGCTCATCTTCAGGGGCACGGCGTTGGGGTTGGTCACGCGCAACCCCAGTTTCAGGTCCGCCACGGGCGCGCCGCCCAGCCCGCCCGGCAGCGACAGGCGGGTCAGACGAACGCTCTGGACTTCCAGGGTGGGCACCTGCAGCACCTGGGACGCGGGCGCGCAGGCGCTCAGGCCACAGGCGACAAGGACAGCGGGCAACAGGAGACGCATGGCCCCACCCTACCCGGCCCGCACCTGAAAAGGCTGATGAAGATGCCGCGCGCTCCGGCGCTGCTACCCTGCGCCCATGAAGAGAGTGCGCCCATGACGAGAGGATGGATGGCGCTGGCCCTGGCGCTGGCAGGAACGGCGGGCGCAACCGCCCTGGACTTCGGCGTGTCCTATCACGGCGGCCCGCAAGGCGGGGGCTGGGCACGGGTGGGCGTCTCGGACTTTCCGGCGCTGGGCGGGCGCGTGTCGGCGGGCCTGTCCACCCGCGCCGCCACGGTGGGCTACGCGCGCAGTCTGGCCCTGCCGCCGCTGGGCGTGGTGACGGCCCGCGCGGACGTGGCGGCGGCCTTTGCGGGGGGCATGCAGGCGTCGGCGCGGCTGGGCAGCAGCGTGGGGCCGGTGGCGCTGAATCTGGCGGCCAGCGGTTTCAGCGCCCCGGCGACGCGCATTGACCCCCTGAGTCTGTGGACATTCGACGCCACCGACACACGTGAGCGCGGCTTTAATGCCCAGCTCAGCGCCCGCTACCGCGTCAACCGGAACCTGATCGCCGTGGTAGGCGGCGAGTTCGGCGGGCAGAACATGGGCACCGTCGGCGTGGAGGGCCGCCGCGAGCTGACCCGCCTCCTGCCGCCTGACGAGGGCGCGCAGCCCGGCGACGAGCCGGAAACCGAAACTGTCGGCACGCTGACGTGGCGGGCCGGGGTGCGCGCGGGGCAGGACGTGCTGGGCGTAACCGGGGGCGTGTCCTATGCCGCCGAATCGGGCCTGAACCTGGGGTTGGACGCGCTGGTGGGGCCCAAGACCTTCGGAATCACCGGCAGCGTGGACGCGGGCGAGTTGCTCGGCCCCGGCAGCAGCGTGCGCCTGTACGCGGCCTACGAGCCGTGGCGCACCGCCAGCACGCCGCTGCGCGCCGGAATCGCAGCCACCCGGCCCCTGGGCAGCGGCGAGGTGGGCCTGAACGTCAGTGGTGGGCGCACGCCGGACGGTCAGACCGGCTACGGGGCGCGGCTCACCTACCGCCTGCCGCTGGGAGAAGATTCAACGCCCTGAACCCGGCCACAGCGTGATCCAGACTCCGATTGAAAGGTTGACGCGTCAACCCGAAATCCGAGCAGACTTGTAAAGCTGCGAAGCAGAGCGAGAAGGAGAAAAACGGATTTCAGACATGGAGTGGAGGGATCCGCGCTGTCCCGATTCCTTCACGGAATAAACGGAATCCGTATGAATCCCCCGTCAGCCGCCGCGCCCCCTTCTCATGAGGACGGGCGCGATACTTTCTGGCATGAGGACACCTCTCAAACTGACTTCCCTTCTCGCCCTCTGCGGCGTGTTGCTGATCCCTTCCGCCAGTGCCCAGACCGTTCAGGACATCATCTCTAAAGTAGACGCTGCCCAGAAGGCCGCCAAGGACATCTCATTCCGCCTGAGCGGCAGCGCCTCGCTGGAGTCCAGCCCGCAGAAGATCGATTTCACGGTCAAGAGCATTCCCGCGCAGAACGTGGCCCGCCTGCAGTTCAACGCCCCCGACGCGCTGGCCGACAACATCGTGGTGGCCGACAAGAATGAGATTCGCCAGTACCTGTTCCTGACCAATCAGGTCACCGTGACCTCCACCAAAAAGGCCGCCGACAGCGCGGGCTTCGGCGGGCTGGATTTCACGCAGCTCAGCAACACGGCTTCGCTGCTCTCGCAGTACAACGTGAAACTGCTGTCCACCACGGGCGCGGCCGGGAAACGCCTGTTCCAGCTGGAGGCCACCCCCAAGAACGGCAACTCCACCGACAAGACGCGCGTCTTTATCACCGAGGCGGGTTGGCGCCCCACCCGCGTCCAGATCGTAAGCAGCGCGGGCAAGTCGCTGGCCGATCTGAACGTCAGCAACTACAAGATCAACTCCGGCCTCAGCGTGGCCGGGCTCAAGCAGTTGCCCAAGGACGCGGAGATCGTCCGGCAATAGGGAGAGATCACCCGTCGGGCCACAGGGGCTGAACCAGGAGAAGGGGCACGCGAGAGCGGCCTCTTCTTTTTGTGTGCCCGCCTCCCATGTCCCCTCCCCACCGGCAACTTTCCGTGCGCTGGCCGCGTATGACTGAGCATGACCAACTCTGATCCAGGCTCCTCCCCCTTCCGCGCCAATCCCGTCAACAATCCCACCGGGAATGGCCCGCCCCCCCCTCCGCCCGCCCGCTTCTCGCCCCGGCTGGGCTGGACTATCGGCGGGGTGGTGGTGGCCGGGCTGATCGTGGCCCAGAGCGTCACCGTGATTCCGGCGGGCTACGTGGGCGTGGTGTTCAGCTCGTTTACCGGGGTCAAGCCCAACCCCCTGCAGGAGGGCCTGCATTTCGTGATGCCCTTCGTCGATCACGTGACCACCTACGACGCCCGCCTGCAGGAGGTCACGCTGTCCCAGACTGCGGCGCAGGGTGATGAGGGTTCCATCAGTGCCCGCAGCAAGGAAGGGCTGGACATCACGGCGGAGGTGACGGTGCAGTTCCGGATTGACCGCGCCAAGGCGGCCATTCTCCACAAGGAACTGGGGCGCAACTACATCAACACCGCTCTGCGCCCGCAGGTCCGCGCCAAGGTGCGCGACGCCATCGGGCAGTTCGGGGCCGCCGACCTGATCAGCAATCAGCGGGCACAGCTGGAAGGCACCATTACCACCGAGCTGAACAAGTCCTTCTCGCGCAACAACCTGATCCTGGACGCCATCCTGCTGCGGGAGCTGAAGATCCCCGAAAGCGTGGCCAAGGCCATCGAGGAAAAGCAGACCGCCGAGCAGCAGGTGGCCGTGGAACGCAACCGCCTGCAACAGGCCGAGATCAGCGCCCAGCGCGACGTGGTCAAGGCCGAGGGCGAGGCCAAAGCCGCCATCGCCACCGCCCGCGGGCAGGCCGAAGCGCTGTCGCTGCGCGGCAAGTCCCTCAAGGAAAACCCGCAGCTGATCCAGCTCACGGTGGCCGAGCGCCTGGCCCCCGGCATCCAGACCATCATGCTGCCCAGCGACGGCAACTTCCTGCTGGACCTGAAGTCGCTGGGCGTGCAGACCCAGCCCAAGGCGGCCCCGACCCCGTCCGGCAACTGAGCCGGGATAACCACGCAGACGGCGGCCCGCCTCCGGGGAAGACCCACCCGTTCCAGTGCGGCAGCCGGGAGCGCTAGACTTCCCTGGATGAGCCGAACGACATTTCAGGTGTCCACCCGCAGGAGGTTCGCCCCATGATGCTTGTCCTGATTCTGCTGGTGATTTTCGGCGGCATCACGGCCATCGTTTACGTGGACAACCTGGGCAAGACGGCCAGGAAGGCCATGACCTTCCAGCAGGACGAGGGCCCGCCGCTGCCCGCCGCTGCCGCCCCTTCCGCGCTGCCGCGCCCGCAGGCCGATGCCCCGGAGTCGCTGGCCCTGCGGCTGCCCGAGCCGGCCCGCACCCAGGCGTGGGCGCTGCTGTGCCTGGTGACCGACGCCCACAGGGCGGGGGTGAACGGCGACACCCGCACCGCCTACCTGATTGCCCAGACCATAGGGGCGTATCTGCCCGACACCCTGCGCGCGTACCTGAACCTGACGGACGGCGCGCGGCGCACCCTGGAAAGCCAGGGCCAGCCGCCCGAAACCCTGCTGACCGAGCAACTGGGCCTGCTGGAAGACGGCGTGCGCGAGGCGCTGCGCCACGACCATGCCACGGCCGACCGGCTGCTCAGTCAGGGCCGCTTCCTGCGCGAACGCTTCGGCGCGGCAGAATCGGAACTGCGCCTGAAGCCGGAACTGCGCAAGGGCTGAAGCGCGCCCTACCTGCACAGCGAAAGCCCCCGCTCCTGAACGGACGCGGGGGCTTTCGCTGTGGACTCGGGCGCTGTGGACTCGGGGGCCTATTTGCGCATGCTGGGGTTCAGCACCTTCTTGCGCAGGCGGATGTTGTGGGGGGTCAGCTCCACCAGTTCGTCGCTGCCGATGTACTCCAGCGCGTCTTCCAGGCTCAGGCGACGCGGCGGGGTCAGGGTCAGGGCGTCGTCGGCGCCCGACGAGCGCACGTTGGTCAGCTTCTTGTTCTTGCAGACGTTGACGTTCATGTCCTGCTCGCGGGCGTTTTCACCCACGATCATGCCCACGTACACTTCGGCGCCCGCGTCGATGAAGAACGAGCCGCGGTCCTGCAGCTTCCAGATCGAGTACGCGAAGGCCGGGCCGTCTTCCATGCTGACCAGCGAGCCGTTCTGGCGGATCTTGATGTCCCCGGCCCACGGCGCATAGCCGTCGAAGACGTGGCTCATGATGCCCTCGCCCTGGGTCATGGACAGGAACTGGTTGCGGAAGCCGAACAGAGCGCGGGACGGAATCTTGAACTCCACCCGGCTGCGGGTGCCCTGCGGCTCCATGTTGACCATCTGGCCCTTGCGGCCGCCCAACACGCCGATCACGCTGCTGGCGTGCTGCTCAGGGACGTCGATTACCAGATGCTCGACCGGCTCGTGCTTCACGCCGTCGATCTCGCGGATGATCACCTGGGGGCTGCCGACCTGAACCTCGTAGCCCTCGCGGCGCATGGTTTCCAGCAGGATCGACAGGTGCAGCTCGCCGCGTCCGGACACGATGAACTCGTCGGGCCGCACCTCGTCCACCTTCAGGGACACGTTGGTCATGACCTCGCGCTTCAGGCGGTCATTCAGGTGGCGGCTGGTGACGTACTTGCCGTCCTTGCCCGCAAAGGGGCTGGTGTTCGGCTGGAAGGTCATGCTGACGGTGGGCTCGTCCACGGTGATGATCGGCAACGCCTCGGGGTCCGCCAGATCGGCCACGGTTTCGCCAATCTGCGCGTCCTCGATGCCGGCCAGCGCCACGATGTCGCCCGCGCTGACCTCATCGGCCTCGATGCGGCGCAGGCCCATGTGGGTAAACGGCTGCACCACGCGGCTCTTGGTCATGGTGCCGTCCTTGTGCATCAGCTGCACAAACTCACCCTTCTTGACCGTGCCGCGCTGCACCCGGCCCAGCACGATGCGGCCCAGGTACTCGGAGTAGTCCAGGTTGGTCACCAGCATCTGGAAGGGGGCCTCCAGATCGGCGGGGGGGGCGGGAATGTGCTCCAGGACCATCTCGAACAGCTCGTGCATGTCGTCCTGCGGCTTGTCCAGATCCCGGAACGCCTTGCCTTCACGGGCAATCGCGTACAGGATCGGAAAGTCGAGCTGATCGTCGTTGGCGCCCAGTTCGGCCATCAGGTCGAAGGTCAGATTGACCACTTCCTCGGGGCGCGCGTCGATGCGGTCGATCTTGTTGATGACCACGATGGGCTTCAGGCCCAGTTCGATGGCCTTGCGCAGCACGAAGCGGGTCTGGGGCATCGGGCCTTCCGCCGCGTCCACCAGCACCAGGCAGCCGCTGACCATGCCCAGCACGCGCTCGACCTCGCCGCCGAAGTCCGCGTGGCCGGGGGTGTCCACGATGTTGATCTTGACGCCGCCGTACTCCACAGCCGTGTTCTTGGCGAGAATGGTGATGCCGCGCTCGCGTTCCAGGTCGTTGCTGTCCATGGCGCGTTCGGCCAGTTCCTCGCCATGACCGAGCTTCAGGGTCTGCTTGAGCAGGGCGTCCACCAGGGTGGTCTTGCCGTGGTCGACGTGCGCGATGATGGCGATATTCCGGTATTCCATATTTTTGCCTCTCTTCTGCCCGGCGCTGCCTGCCGGGAGACGCCCGACAATGGTGGAGGACAGTGTGTTGGTTGCGTGGTGCTGCCGATCCGCGCCACATGCCCGAGAAAAGCGCGCTGGGGAGCCAGGACCGACCTCAAAAAGCCCACCTCAACTCCTGGCACCGGCAGGCCGGTCACGAGTGGGCGGGACACCCAAACGGAGATTTTAACAGATTCGCGCCGGGTCCGTAGCGGGTGCCGCTCACGTTCCTCGATATGGGACACCAGACCCAGGAGCCGATCACCGGATTTCACTAATGTCTGAAATGTCATACACTTCAGGCATGACCGACACACCACCAGCTCCAGACCCTTTCGCGCCCACCGCCGCGAGCGAGCAGTTCATGGAGCGCGCCGGCCTGCTGTTCGAGATGGTGGGCATGCCGCGCGCGGCAGGGCGCGTGCTGGGGGCGCTGCTGGTAGCCCCGGCGGGCGGGCTGACCCCGGCGGAGCTGGCCGAACGCCTTCAGGCCAGCCGGGCGGGCATCAGCGGGGCGGTCAAGCACCTGACGCTGCTGGGGCTGGCCGAGCGGGCGCCCAATCCCGGCGAACGGGCTGACCGTTTCCGGGTGCGCCCCAACGCCTGGGCCACCCTGACCGAACAGGGCAACCGCAAGCTCCAGACCCTGCACGATCTGGCCGCCGACGGGCTGCAGGCGCTGCCGCCGGGAGCCGAGGCGGCCCCCCTGCGCGAGATGCAGCGCTTCTACGGTCACTGGCTGCGCCTGTTCCCCGCCGTGCTGGAGGACTGGCACCGGATCAACCAGGAGGACCGGATGAACCCGAAGGAGGAGTCATGAACGCCATCGAAACCACCGAGCTGAGCAAGCTGTATGCCCCTGGCGTGGGGCTGGCCCCGCTGAACCTGAGCGTGGCGGCGGGCGAGATCTTCGGCTTCATCGGGCCGAACGGGGCGGGCAAGACCACCGCGATCCGCACGCTGATGGGGTTTCTGCGCCCCACCGGAGGCCGCGGGCGCGTGCTGGGGCATGACGTGTGGAGCGAGCGCGTGGCGGTTCACCGGCGGGTGGGCTACCTGCCCGGTGAGGTCCAGCTGGGCCGGGACCACTCGGCCCGCGAGCTGATGGGCCGCAGTTGCCGGCTCCGGGGCGGGGCCAGCGCCGAGTACGGACTGGACGTGGCGCGGCGGCTGGAACTGCGGCTGGACGCCCGGCTGGGCACCCTGAGTAAGGGCAACCGCCAGAAAGTCGGCCTGACCCTGGCGCTGATGCACCGCCCCGAACTGCTGGTGCTGGACGAGCCCACCGACGGCCTGGACCCGCTGGTGCAGGACACCGTACTGGGACTGCTGCGCGAAGCCCAAGGCGAGGGCCGCACCGTCTTCCTGTCCAGTCACGTCCTGAGCGAGATCGAGCGCGTGGCCGGGCGGGTGGGCATCATCCGGCGCGGCGAACTGATTCGGGTGGAGGGCATCGAGGCCCTCAAGGCCAGTCTGCCGCAACAGGTGACGCTGCAGTTTGCCCGCCCCCCCAGCATTGACCTCACCGCCCTGAACGGCATGAGCGGAGGCGTGGCCGACGGGCTGAGCTTCCGGGGACAGTGGCGCGGCGGCCCCGACCCCTTGATCCGGGCACTGGCCGGAGAATCACTGACGGCCCTGAGCCTCACGCCGTCCACACTGGAGGACGCCTTTATGGACGAGTACCGCAGCGAACCGGCACACCTGGAGACCGCCCATGTGGCTTGAAGCGTGGAGGCAGGCGCTGCAGGACTCACGCCGCAGCCTGCTGTGGTGGGCGGTGGGCATCGCCGTGTACACCGCCGTGCTGCTGGCCTTCTTTCCCATGCTCAAGGGCAACGCGGCCCTGGGCGAGCTGATGCAGAGCCTACCCGAAGCGTTGCGGGCGCTGGCCGGTGACAACTTGGGCACCCCCGCCGGATACGTGGGCGGCAAGCTGCTGAGCCTGATGCCGGTCGTGCTGACCGTGTTCGCCGCGCTGCAGGGTTCGGCGCTGATCGCGGGCCAGGAGGAGCGCGGCTGGCTGGAGTTCCCGCTGGCCCAGCCGCTGCCGCGCGCCACGCTGCTGCTGGGGCGCGCAGTCGCCCTGCTGACCATGCTGCTGGTCCTGGGGGCCGCGCTGTTCCTGAGCATCCTGCTGGCCGGACAGGCGTTTCAGGCCCCGCTGCCGGCTGGACACCTGCTGACCACGGTGGCCCTGCACACGCTGGGCGCTTGGCTGTTCGGCGCCCTGGCCCTGGCCCTCGGCGCGGCGACAGGCCACCCCGGCCTGGCGGTCGGCGTCGGCGCCGGCCTGGGCGTCGGGCTGGTGGTGCTGCAGAGCGTCGCCTCCCAGGTGCCGCTCCTGAACGATCTGGCGTGGCTCAATCCCTGGAAATACGCGCTGAGTGACCTGCCGCTGGAACACGCGGTCAGCCCCACGCCCCTGCTGGTGTGCCTGCTGCTGGGCGCGGCGCTGATTGGGCTGGCCGCGCCCGCATTCGGGAACCGGGACGTGCGCGGCTGACCCCGATATTCAGAAGGGCCGGAGCGCAATAACGCGTCCGGCCCTTTGACTTGTATCTCTTGTCGACCTGTAACTCTTGAATCAGTCGCTGCTGATGACGATGCGTTCCTTGGTCAGCATGTCATCCTGCGCCTGTCCCGCTCCCTGAGGCATGCTCTGCTGGTTCTTCTTGGTCACGCCGGGATACTCGTAGCCCAGGTCCGGGGTATCGGCCTGTCCGCGCTTGCCGAGTGCCGTGCCACGGTCAATCGCCTGTTCGGTGGCGGTATCGAAGGCGTGCAGGCGAGTCTGGTCGAGCACCAGTTCGATGTCGTCGCCGGGTTGCACCAGCGCCTGACCTTCCACCTTAACCGTCACGTCCTGCCCGGCCACTTCCACGATCAGATCGGTCTGCGCGCCCAGCGGCTCGACGACCACCACTTTGCCGTGAATCACGTTGGTGCCCACGGGCGTCTCGGTCAGCCCGATCAGCCCGATATGTTCGGGACGGATGCCCATCAGGACTTCCTTGCCCTCGTAGGCTTTCAGGCTCTGCGCCAGCTTGCCCATCGCGGCCACAGGATCGTTGCCGACCATGAACTGACCGTTCTTCACGGTGCCCGAGATCAGGTTCATGCTGGGGCTGCCGATAAAGCCCGCCACGAACTTGTTCTGCGGGAAATCGTAGAGGTTCATGGGCGTGTCGACCTGCATGATCAGGCCGTCGCGCATCACCACGATGCGGTTGCCCAGCGTCATCGCTTCCACCTGATCGTGGGTCACGTAGACGATGGTGGCGCCCAGACGGCGGTGCAGCTGGTTGATCTGCGAGCGCATTTCCACGCGCAGCTTGGCGTCCAGGTTCGAGAGCGGCTCGTCCATCAGGAACACGGCGGGTTCGCGCACGATGGCGCGGCCCATCGCCACGCGCTGGCGCTGACCGCCCGACAGTTCCTTGGGCTTGCGCCCCAGCAGATGCTCGATCTGCAGGATCTTGGCGGCGTCCCGCACGCGGCGCTCGATCTCGTCCTTGGGGGTCTTGCGCAGCTTCAGGCCAAAGGCCATGTTCTCGTAGACGTTCATGTGCGGGTACAGCGCGTAGTTCTGGAACACCATCGCGATGTCGCGGTCCTTGGGCGGCACGTCGTTGACCACGCGGTCCCCGATCTTCAGGATGCCGTCGCTGATGTCTTCCAGGCCCGCGATCATGCGCAGGGTGGTGGACTTGCCGCAGCCGGACGGTCCCACGAAGACCATGAATTCACGGTCCTGAATGTGGAGGTTAAAGTCCTTCACCGCGTGCTGCTTGCTGCCGTACATCTTGTCGATGTGTTCCAGGATGACTTCTGCCATGAGTACGCCTACCTTTCGCCCCTACTCTTGTCCGTGAATGGGTCTGACACATGGGAAACGTGCCGATACGGTTCGGACAACCGGGGTACGAGAACGAGAAACCCGTTGCTTACACTGACGCCAGTCTGACGCTCACAGTGTAGCACCCTCCCCGGCAGCGTGAGGAGTGGTCTACACGCTGCCGGGGAGGGTCCGCAAGGTGGCGGGTAATTCGTCTCCCAGGAAAAGGCGCGGTCAGTACGCGAAACCGCTGCGCGTAACCATCAGCTTCAGCTCGTGACCGCTGGTGGCGGCCTCCATCGCCTCGTCCAGGGTGATCATGTTGTGGTGGTACAGCTGCGCGAGGTGCTGATCGAAGGTGTGCATGCCCCGGATGTCGTCCTCCATCAGGGCGTCTTTGATCAGCGGGGTCTTGTCCTCGTCCTTGATGTACTCCTGCACCAGCGGCGTGTTCAGCATGATCTCCAGCCCCAGCACCCGACCCACCCCGTCCGAGCGGCGCAGCAGGCGCTGACTGACGATGCCCACCAGCGTCTCGGCCAGTTGCAATCTGATCTGGTCGCGCTCGTAGGGAGCGAAGAAGTCGATGATGCGGTTCACGCTGCGAATGGCGTCTTGCGTGTGCAGCGTGCTGAGGACCAGATGCCCGGTCTGCGCGGCGCTCAGGGCGGCCTCCACCGTTTCCTTGTCGCGCATCTCGCCGATCATGATCACGTCGGGGTCCTGACGCATGGCGTATTTCAGGGCGGTGCGGAAATCGCGGGTGTCGCTGCCGATCTCGCGCTGCACGACGATGCTCTTCTTGTTCTTGTGCAGGATCTCGATGGGGTCTTCCACCGTGATGACGTTGTAGGCAAAGGTCCGGTTGATGTGGTCGATCAGGCTGGCCAGCGTGGTGGACTTGCCTGACCCGGTGGGGCCGGTCACCAGGATCAGGCCGCGCGGAGACTCGGCCAGGCGCTGCAGCACCCCGGCGGGCAGGCCCAGCGACTCGAAGCCGGGGATGGCGTCGGTGACCACCCGCATGACGATGCCCACCGAGCCGCGCTGCCGGAAGACGTTGCAGCGGAAGCGGCCCAGCCCGGAGACGCCGTAGGCCAGATCCATCTCGTTGCGGTAGGAAAAATCGTCCCACTGCTCCGGCGACATCAGCGACTGCGCCAGCAGCGCCGTGTCGGGGGGCATCAGGGCCTGCGCCCCGAACGGCAGCAGCTGCCCGTCCACCCGGCCCATCGGCGGGCTGCCCGCTTGCAGGTGAATGTCCGAGGCGCGGCGGCCCACCATCTCCTGCAGCAGCTCGTCGAGGGTCACGCGGGTTCCGCCCCCGGCTGCGTGGCGTTGGGCTGGGCGGAAACCAGCGGCATATTGTCGATCAGCCGAACGCCGAACATGCGGGCCGCCACCAGGACACGGGTCATGGAATCATTGTCCACAACTTCTCTTTCCTGCATGTCACGGCCCACGACACTCAGGTAGTCCAGCGTGACCTCGGGGTCTGCAGACAGCACGTCCAAACCAGCCTGACGCAGCCCGGCAGCGTCCCGCTCGCCACCCGCATAAGCCTCCTGCACCGCCGTCAGGGCGCGCGACAGCACGGCGGCCCGCGCCTGCTGCTCGGGGGTCAGGTAGCTGTTGCGGCTGCTGAGGGCCAGACCCGAGGGGGCGCGCACCGTGGGCAGGCCCACCACCTCCACGGGCACGTTCAGGTCCCGGACCATCTGGCGCAGCACCGCCAGTTGCTGCCAGTCCTTCTCGCCGAAAAACGCCACGTCCGGGCGCACCAGATTCAACAGCTTGAGCACCACCGTCGCCACGCCCACGAAATGGCCGGGACGCGAGGCACCGTCCAGACCCTCGCTGACGCCGGACACCACCACGCGGGTGTCGAAGGCCGGCGGGTACATGGTCTCGACGTCCGGCATGAACACCACGTCCACGCCAGCCTCACCCACCACGCCCAGGTCACGCTGCAGATCGCGGGGGTAGGCCGCCAGATCCTCGCTGGGACCGAATTGCAGCGGATTGACGAAAATGCTGACCACCAGCACGTCGCAGACCTCGCGGGCGCGGCGCATCAGGGTGGCGTGGCCGTCGTGCAGGTAGCCCATCGTCGGGACCAGACCAACCCGGCCCCGTCCACTCAGCGCCGAGCGCAGGGCCTCCGGGGAGCGGACCACCTGCGGACGCACCTGCGCGGCCACTTCAGCCACGTTTGCCGTCCAGGCCCAGCGCGCCCACCAGCGCGTCCAGCACCCAGGAGATGACCGTCAGGATCAGGGCGCCCACAATGGCCGCGCCGAAGCCCGTCGTGTCCAGGGCCGTGACCGCCGCCACCAGCAGCAGCACCACGCCGTTGACCACCAGCGTGAACAGCCCCAGCGTGAGCACCGTCAGCGGCAGCGACAGCAGCAGCAGCACCGGGCGGATCAGCGCGTTCACGATGCCCATCACCAGCGCGGCGATCAGGACGCTGCCCACCGCCGCGCCGCCCTCGAAGTAGACACCCGAATACACCTGCGTCAACAGGTACAGCGCCAGCGCGTTGACCAGTAGCCGGAGAATAAATCCCATACGGTCAGGATACGGGATGCCGGAATGTGACATCTCAGGAAGGCGGCTGACTCTACGTTGCAACGGTGAAACGGATCGTCTTTATGCTTGGCACTTCCCTGGTGGCCTGTGCCCCGGCTGTCACGTCGCCCATCGCCTCGCTGCCATTGAAAGCAGGTCAACTCTGGCAGTACACAGTCACCCCCGAAGGTCAGCCGACCATCACCGGCATCATTTCCGCGGGGACTGTGCAATTCACGACTCCCATCGATGCTCCGAAAAACGATTCCACCGCATTGATGACTGGTGAAATAAGCAGGGGAGCGACTCTACTCTATTTCCCCAAAAGCGGGACGATAAAATTATCGCTTTATTCAGAGCTGAATCAGGAGACTGGGAATTGCACATTCGTATTTACGGACAAACATCAGAGAGTGGTCGTCTCAGACTATTCTCCCGCCTCGAAAACGTCGCGCGTGATTGGGAAGTGTGAGCTTCGGCTGATCAGCTGAGCGTGACTTCAACTCACATCCCGAAACGCCCGTAGATATCATCGACATGGCGCAGATACCACGCCAGATCGAAGGCCTCGTCCAGTTCGGCGGCATTCAACGGGCATTCGGGATCGGCGGCCAGCAACTCGCGCAGGCCCTCGCCGGTTTCCCAGCTCTTTAATGCGTGACGCTGCACCAGATCGTAGGCCGTTTCGCGGGTCATGCCCTTCTCGTCAATCAAGGCGTGCAGCACGCGCTGGCTGAACACCAGACCGCCCAGATCGTTCATGTTTTTCAGCATCCGCTCCGGGAAGACCACCAGATCACGCAGCACCCCGGTCAGACGGCGGGCGGCGTAGCTGGCGGCGCTGGTGGCGTCGGGCAGAATGACGCGTTCGGCGCTGGAGTGGCTGATGTCGCGCTCGTGCCACAGGGCCACGTTTTCCAGCCCCGTGGTCAAGAAGCCGCGCAGCAAGCGGGCAAAGCCGGTCACGTTCTCGGTCAGGATCGGGTTTTTCTTGTGCGGCATGGAGCTGCTGCCGGTCTGCCCCTTGCCGAAGGGTTCCATCGCCTCACGGACCTCCGAGCGCTGCAGGTGGCGGATTTCCACGGCGATCTTTTCCAACGTGGTGCCGAGGATCGCCAGCGCGGCCAGCACCTCGGCGTGGCGGTCGCGGGCCAGGGTCTGGTTGGTGACGGGGGCTGCGTCCCAGCCCCAGGCACGGGCGACCTCCACTTCCACCTGTGGGGAGACGTGGGCGTAGGTGCCCACCGAGCCGGAAAGCATGACCACCTGAACGCGCCGACGGGCCGCCGTCAGGCGCTCCAGGTCGCGGTCCAGCGCGGCCATCCAGTTCAGGAACTTGAGGCCGAAGGTCATCGGCTCGGCGTGGATGCCGTGGGTGCGGCCCACCGTGGGCGTGTGCCGGTATTCCAGCGCCTGCATGCGGCAGACCTCGCGCAGCGCGCCCGCGTCGGCCAGAATCAGCGCCAGCGCCTCGTCCAGCAGCAGGTTCTGGGCGGTGTCCACCACGTCGGTGCTGGTCAGGCCGTGGTGGATAAAGCGGGCCTCGTCGCCGTAGCGCTCGCTCAGGGCGCGGGTAAAGGCCACGATGTCGTGACGGGTGACGGCCTCGATCTCGGCCACGCGGGCGGCGAAGGCCTCGTCGATGGGATCGGCCTCGGTCTGCTCCACCAGCGCCGTGTGCGCCTCACGCGGCACCTCGCCCTGAGTGGCCTGGGCGTCCATCGCGGCCAGTTCCACGCGCAGCCACGCGCGGTACTTGCTGGCCTCGGACCAGAGGGTCTTCATCTCGGGCGTCAGGTAACGTTCGATCACGCAGGGAGGCTAACACGGCCTCCATCGGGGCGACGGGACCCGTCTTGATGGCCCATCCAGAAGGCCAGCGGGGACCGACACGGACGCGGCGCCGGGTGGTCTGGACCGCGCCGATTTTCATGCTTCCATCCGAGGCCAGCGGCGCAGCACAGCCGGGTCGCCTCAAGAACCGCGCCTGGAATGGGACGGTCAGGTGAAGCGGGGAGGGACGCTCAATCCTCCGACTCGTCGTCCAGCTCATCCTCGCCGATCACCGTGATCTCAGTGTCTTCCGAGGCCACGCGGTATGGCCCCTCGCTGGCCACGTAATCGGCGGCCATCTTCAGGGTTTCCTTGACCCAGCCGTAGTCGTTGCTGATGGTCGCCACGCCAATCACTTCCCAGTCGTGGGCGTCCAGACCGTCCAGGCGGGCCACGGTCAGGGGGAAGCGGACTTTCAGGCGCTCGACAACTGGGCGCACCAGAGCGCGTTTTTCCTTGAGATTACTGACCCACGGCATTTCCAGCCGCATGGTCAGCACGCCGACGTACCCCAGCGCCACCGCTACAGCATTCCGGCCAGGAAGCCCTGACCGCGCACCGCCCGCACCAGATCCATGATGGTCAGTTGCGAGGGATCGTAATGCACCTCAATCTGGCCGTCGTCGGGCGTGGCTTTCGAGACGCCGGGCAGGGCGGACAGGGCAGCGGCAACGGTCTGTCCGGCGTCACGGGACATGCCGCGAACGCCCAGCAGCACACGGGTGGCGGGAGTGGTCATGCCCGCCATTATGCGCTGCCCCCCGCTTCCGGAAGGCCGGAACCCCCAGCACCCCCGGTGGGGTGTGACGCGGCGCGGGCGTCGCCGCTCGGCCGCACGCCCGGCGAGGTTTCCAGACGACTACCCAGATGCCGCACGGCGTAGGCGCCGAGGGTGACGGCTTCCTCGGCGCGTGCGGTGTCCTCCAGGCCGGGCGTGAGGGGAAAATGCACCTCGTAGACGGCAGTGTCGTAGGCGCTCTTGATCGTGGCGTGCAGCAGGCCCTGGGCCGTGTCCGCCGGGGCCGTGGGCGACACGCTCATGGCCCGCACCAGCACGATGGGCTTGTCGCCCTGCCACACCGACTGCGCGAAGATGAACCCGGCCAGTTGCCCGCCCTCCTCGGCGACGAAGGAATGTTCGCTGCGCTCGTAGAACTTCAGCGCAGGCAGGCTGGTGTGCAGGCGGCCGGCGCGCTCACGTTCGGGCAGGGTATCGAAGGCGGGGTCCAGGTGCCGCTGCACGGTCAGGTCCAGCGCCTGCAGTGCGTCGGTGTCCTGTTCGCTGAAAATCCGGTAACGCATGGGGTCAGGCTAACAGGGGGCCGCGAGCAGCACCACGCCTCAGCGCCCACTTTCCCGCAGCACTTCAGCCCATGTCGGCATAGCATCCTGCGCGCCGGGGCGGGTGCAGGCCAGGGCCGCGGCGATGCCGGCCCAGCGCAGCGCCGCCTCCAGGCGGTCCCCGTGAGAAAGCCGCGCGGTCAGCACGCCGCAGAAGGTGTCGCCGGCCCCGGTGGTGTCGAGCGCGTCGACCGGGTGCGCGGGCAGGCGGTGCGTTTCCTGTGCTGTGACGGTGAGACTGCCCGCGCCGCCCAGCGTGACGGTCACAGCCTGCGGCCCGCGTTGCAGCAGGGCGCGGGCGCTGGCCTCGAAGTCGCCCTCGCCGGCCAGCGCCGCGAGTTCGTGTTCATTGACCAGCAGATGCCCCGTCAGGCTCAGCAGTTCGGGGGCGGTGTCGCGGGTGGGGGCGGCGTTCAGCAGCACGGTCAGTCCCGCTGCCGATGCACGCCGGGCGGCCTCCAGCGTGATCGCCGGCGGCAATTCCTGTTGCAGCAGCAGGTGCGTAAATCCGGCGCAGTCAGCGGGCAGATGCGCGGGCGTCAGACGGGCATTCGCACCGCTCGCCACGGTGATGGCGTTCTCGCCCGCGTCCGAGACGGTGATCAGGGCCAGTCCGGTGGGCGCGTCCAGGGTTCGCAGGCCGCCCAGGTCCACGCCGGCCCTCCTGAGACCGGAAAGGGCCACCTCCTGAAAGGCGTCGTCTCCCACCGCCCCCACCATCGAAACCCTCGCGCCCGCCAGGGCCGCCGCCACCGCGCCGTTGGCCCCCTTGCCGCCCGGCGAGGTCCGCGCCTCATTGCCCAGCACCGTCTCGCCGGGACCAGGAATGCGGGAAGCCCGCACCGTCACGTCGGCGTTAATGCTGCCCACCACCAGCACGCTCACGTTCCCCCCCGGCTGAAGTGCTTCATGACCCGGATGATAGACGGTGCGGTTCAAACCCCTTCGGTTTCTGCCGGATACCGCTGTCGCCACAGCGCCCAGCCCTCGTCGGGAAAGGCCCGCTTGGCCTCGGGGGCAAACAGCCGCGCCCCTTCCGCCTCCAGATCAGGCAGGGGGCAGGGCACGATCTCGGTTTCCTGCATGGCCGGGTGATCGGACCACGCCAGCAGGCGGCCCGAACCGCCCCAGGCGTCGTCGGTGGCCCAGACGATGCGGCCCACCTCCAGCAGCGCGGAGGCCCCGCCGCACATCAGGCAGGGCTCCAGGCTGCTGTACAGCGTCAGGTCCTGCGGGTTTTCCAGCTTGCCCGCCTGGAAGAACACGTCCATTTCCGCGTGCGCCACGCTGGCGTCGCCCACCCGCTCGGCGGTCTGCGGCTCGCCCACGCGGTTGCGGCCCCGCGCGATCACGGTGCCGTCTCGGTCCACCAGCACGGCCCCGATGGGCGAGCTCCCCCGCGCCAGAGACTCGCGGGCCAGCGCCAGGGCCTCGCGCAGGTAGGCTTCGTGCAGATGGGCGTCGGGCCGGGAGGCGTCGGCGGAGGCGAGGGAAGGTTCGGTCATGCGGCCAGTCTGCCAGTCAGGGGGCACCGCCATGTCCAGCGCAGGACGCATTCCGTCTGCACCCAACCTTGAGTCGGCACACATCCAGGGGCAGTGGAGGGGCAGTGGCGGGGCAATGGTGGGGGGATGGCTTGAACACGTCAGGACCCATCTGTAATAATTAGACCAAGTTCAATTCTTCTCACCCCCTCGCTGCTGCCTTCAGCGGCCCCAGCGCCCTGCCAATCCACCCACCCCCGCCCCAACCCAGAGGAGCGCCATGTCCCCTACCCCACCCGCACCGTCTTCCCTGCCCCGCCCCTGGCTCAAGCATTACGAACCCGGCGTGCCGCACGACTTCGTCCCCAGCGAGCAGACGCTGCCGCAGATGCTGGAACGCGCCGCGCAGACCTACCCGGACCGCGTGGCCCTGGGGTTCCTGGGCGCGAACACCAGCTACCGCGAGCTGTGGCAGAACGCGCAGCGGCTGGCGCTGGCGCTGCAGAAGATGGGCGTGAAGCCGGGCGACCGGGTGTCGGTGATGCTGCCCAACTGCCCACAGTTTGTGACCGCCTTTTTCGGCACGCTGCTGGCCGGGGCGGTGGTGGTCAACACCAGCCCGCTGTACGTGGCCGACGAGCTAGCCCACCAGCTGAGCGACAGCGGCAGCGAGACCCTGCTTCTGCTGGACACCTTTTACCCGCGTTACACCCAGATTCAGGATCGCGTGCCGGTGGGGCGCGTGATCGTGACCGGCATTCAGGATGCCCTGCCCTTTCCCAAGAACCTGCTGTACCCGCTCAAGGCGCGGCGCGAGGGCAGCTGGGTGGACGTGCCGGGAGACGCGCACGTGCTGCGGTACACGGACCTGCTGAAGTTCCAGTCGCCCACGCCCGAACCCGCGCCGCGTCAGCCCGACGATCTGGCGCTGCTGCAGTACACCGGCGGCACCACCGGCGTGCCCAAGGGCGCGATGCTCAGCCACCGCAACTTGGTGGCCAACGCCGAGCAGGGCCGCGCGTGGATGACGGACCTGAAAGACGGGCAGGAGGTCACGCTGGCCGCCATTCCGTTCTTCCATGTGTACGGCATGACCGTGGCGATGAACCTCAGCATCCTGACCGGGGCCACCATGGTGCTGGTTCCGAACGCCCGCGACATCAAGATGGTCCTGTCGCAGATCCAGGCTTCGGGGGCCACCCTGTTCCCCGGCGTGCCCACGCTGTACAACGCCATCAACAACCATCCCGATACGCCCAAGTACGACCTGACCAGCATCCGCGCGTGCATCAGCGGCAGCGCGCCGCTGCTGCTGGAAACCGCCCGCAGGTTCCGCGAGATCACGGGGGGCGCCAACCTCGTGGAAGGTTACGGCCTGACGGAAGCCAGCCCCATCACGCACACCAATCCCATCTTCGGCGATCAGCAGGAGGGCAGCATTGGCCTGCCGATGCCCGGCGTGGACGCCATCGTGGTGGGTGAGGACGGCCAGATCGTGCCGACCGGCGAGGTGGGCGAGCTGTGGGTGGCCGGACCGAACATCATGCTGGGCTACTGGCAGCGCCCGGAAGCCACCCAGCAGACGCTGCGCGAGGCGCACGGCCAGACCTGGCTGCTGACCGGCGACATGGCCACGGTGGACGAGGACGGCTACTTCCGCATCGTGGACCGCAAGAAGGACCTGATCCTGGTGGGCGGCCACAACGTCTACCCGCGTGAGGTGGACGAGGTGCTGAACGCCCACCCCGCCGTGCTGGAGGCGGCGGCGGTGGGCCTGCCCGACGAGTACCGGGGCGAGAGCGTGCACGCCGTGGTGCACCTGAAGCCCGGTGAAAAGGCCAGCGAGGCCGAGATCATCGCGTACTGCCGACAGCACCTCAGTTCCTACAAGGCCCCGCGCAGCGTGGAATTCCGCAGCGAAGAACTGCCCAAGACGGCGGCCATGAAGATCCTGCGCCGCCAGCTGGCCGAGGAGGCCACCGACGCGCGGGCCAAACAGCCGGGCGCGTAAGCAAGCCCCTGACCCCGCACAGCCAGAAAAACGCCCCCGGCCCATGACGGTGCGGGGGCATTTGCCTGCAACCGCCAGCCCTGGGGTTTCTCAGCTCCCGCTAGCCGCTTGCCAGCGGCGCGTAGGCCGTCGCCCCTGCGGCCAGCGGACTGGGCGGGCGGCCTGCCCTGAGCGCGGCGGCCCCGGCCAGAGCGATCATCGCGCCGTTGTCGGTGTTCAGGCCCTTGCCAGGAAAGACGACGTGCAGATCAGTCGCCGCAAACGCCTCGCGCAGGGCCGTATTGGCCGCCACGCCACCCGACACCACCACCGTCCGCCGGCCATACGTCTCGGCGGCGCGGCGAGTGGTCTTGACCAGCACGTGCACGGCGGCTCGCTGGAAGCTGGCGGCCAGATCCTCGGGGGCGGCGCCCGCCTTGTGCGCCAGCAGCGCGGCGGTCTTGAGGCCGCTGAAGCTGAACTCGAAGGCTTTCTGGCCCTGCAGCGGTTCCTTGAACGGCACGGCGTCGGGATTGCCGCGTAGGGCCGCCTCGGCAATGGCCGGGCCGCCGGGGTAGCCCAGCCCGGCCAGGCGGGCGATCTTGTCGAAGGCCTCGCCCGCCGCGTCGTCGCGGGTGGCGCCCACCAGCACGTATCGGCCCTCCTCGGGCACGTCGAACAGGTGGGTGTGGCCCCCGCTGACCACCAGTGCCAGATACGGCGCCTCCAGGCTTTCTTCGGAGGCGGCGGCGAAGATGTGGCCTTCCAGGTGGTGGGCGGCAAAGAACGGCACGTCCAGCGCCTGCGCCAGCCCCTTGCCGTACATCAGGCCCACCAGCAGCGCTCCCACCAGACCGGGACCAGCCGTGGCGGCCACCGCGCCGATGTCGGAGACCTTCAGGCCCGCTTCCTCCAACGCGTCGGCCATCACGGCGTCGATGCGCTCCACATGCTCGCGGCTGGCGAGTTCGGGCATCACGCCGCCGTACTGCGCGTGAACGGCCTGGGTCCAGATACGGTTGGCACGCACCTGCACGCCGCCCGCGCCGAGCTGCGCGATGCCCACCCCGGTGTCGTCGCAGGAGGTGTCGATTCCCAGGATGTACAGCGGCGCAGCACTCATCGCCGGGGAGTGTAGCAGGGGCGAACGGGACTGAAGGAAAGCCGTATCCTCGGCGGCGTATGGACCGCGCCGCCGAAGCTCCCCCCATCATCGAGACGCCCGACGGCTCGCGCACCGCCTTTAGTGCCCGCTTCGGCGAGGCCTACGGCTCGCGGCACGGCGCGCAGACCCAGGCGCGGCACGTTTTTGTCGAGGGCACCGGAACGCACGGGCACCCGGCCCCACGGGTGCTGGAAATAGGCTTCGGCCTGGGCGTCAACTTCCGCGCCACACTGGCCGACACGGCGGCGCGCGGCGTGGGGCTGGACTACGTGGCCTACGAATTTGATCCGGCCCCGGCGAACTGGCTGCGCGAGGTGGCGGTGGGTGAACCGGGGGCGGACCGCCCGGCGTGGCAGGCGATGCTGGCGCAGTGGCCCAACGCCCCACGCCGCATTGAGGCGCAGAATGTGCGGCTGACCGTTCATTTCTCGGATGTGCTGGCCGCCGATCTGCCGCAGGGCTGGGCCACCGCGCTGTATCTGGACGGCTTCTCGCCCAGCCGCAACCCGGAGGTCTGGACGCCGGAATTCGTGGCGCGGCTGGCCGGGGCGCTGGCGCCGGGCGGCATTCTCGCCACCTACAGCGCCGCCGGACACGTGCGCCGCTCGCTGGCGGCCGCAGGGCTGAATGTTGAGCGCAGGCCAGGAGCGCCGGGCAAGCGCGAATGCCTGCGGGCGGTGCGGTGAAGACGGCGCTGGTGATCGGCGGCGGCATTGCTGGCGCGTCCGCCGCGTACTTCCTGTCGGGGCTGGGCGTGCAGGTCACGGTGATCGACGCCGGGGTTCACGCGGCCAGTGCGGTGCCGTCCGCCCTGATCAACCCGGTGCGCGGCCAGTCGGGCGGCGTGGACGCGCGGGCCACCGACGGCATGGCCCTGACCTGGGCACTGCTGCAGACGCTGACCGCCGCCGGTTTCGATATCCCGTATGGGCAGACGGGCGTGCTGCGGCCCATCCCCGACGACAAGGCCCGCGCCCGCTTCGAGCGCAACCTGCCGCCCACACTGGCGCACCGCTGGCTGGGCCGGGACGGGTTGCCCACGCCCCTTCCCCCGGCCTGGGCACACGCCCTGTGGCTGCCGGAAGGCGGCTGGGTGGACGGCGCAGCCTTCACGCGGGCGCTGCTGGCCGCGTCCGGAGCGCGGGTGATCCGTGGGCGGGTGACGGCGTGGACCGCACATTCGGCACAACTGCAGGAGGCAGCTGTGGACGCGCTCCCGGACGTCCACACGGTCCTCCACTGCGGCGGCTCGGTGGGCTCGGGCTGGGCAGGTGAGGCCCGCACCCACCGCATGGGCAGCCTGCTCACGCTGGACCGCGCCGCGACCGCCGTGCCCCTGAGTTTCGGGGCGTATCTGGCCCCCGCAGCAGCAGGCGGGGTGCTGGGGGCCACCTATGAGACTCCGGTGCAGCGCTGGCCGACGCCGGAGCTGCCGCTGGCCTCGCTGGGCTGGCTGCTGGGTAAGGGCGATGGGCTGGCCGACCTGAGCGGCGTGGGCGTCACTGGCCGCTGGACCGGGTCGCGCCTCTCCGGCTTGCAGAACGGGCAGGACGAACGCGGCGTGTGGCACCTCTCGGGCCTGGGCAGCAAGGGGTTCCTGCTGGGGCCGCTGCTGGCACGGGAACTGGCGGGACGGGTGACAGGCTCGCTGGCCTGACCGCCGACACCACTGTGTCGCTGCACCCCGTCACACGCCCGGTAACGCCCGCCGCACCTGCGCCCGCGTGAATTAGACTGGTCATTATGGCGAAATACCGCATCTGTTCAATCGAGGGCGATGGCATCGGCCACGAAGTCATCCCCGCCACCCGCCGCGTTCTGGACGCCGCCGGCTTCGACGCCGAGTACGTGGACGCCGAGGCTGGCTACGAGTACTACCTGGACCACGGCACCAGCGTGCCGCAGGCCACCTATGACGCGGTGGAAAACACTGACGCCACGCTGTTCGGCGCGGCCACCAGCCCCAGCGGCGAGAAACCGCCCGGCTTCTTCGGCGCGATCCGGCACCTGCGCCAGAAGTACGGGTTGTACGCTAACGTGCGCCCCACCAAGACCCGCCCGGTTCCCGGCGCCTACGAGAACGTCGATCTGGTGATCGTGCGCGAGAACACCCAGGGCCTGTACGTGGAGCAGGAGCGGCGCTACGGCGACACCGCGATTGCCGACACCGTGATTACCGGCGAGGCCAGCCTGCGCATCGGCAAGTACGCCGCCGATCTGGCGATGAAGCGCGACCGGCGGCTGACCGTGGTGCACAAGGCCAACGTGCTGCCCGTGACGCAGGGCCTGTTCCTGAACACCATTCTGGACCACACCAAGACGGTGGAGGGGTTGAGTACCAGCACCATGATCGTGGACAACGCGGCCATGCAGCTGGTCCGCAACCCCCGGCAGTTCGATGTGCTGGTGATGACCAACATGTTCGGTGACATCCTCAGCGACTTGGCCGCCGGGCTGGTCGGCGGGCTGGGCATCGCGGCCAGCGGCAACGTGGGCGACAAGTTCGGCATCTTCGAATCGGTGCACGGCAGCGCCCCTGACATCGCCGGGCAGGGCATCAGCAATCCCACCGCCACCATGCTGGCCGCCGTCCTGATGCTCGATCAGCTGGGCGAGCACGACACGGCGCGGCGCATCGACACCGCCGTGAACAAGGTGCTGACCGAGGGACCGCGCACCCGCGATCTGGGCGGCACTGCGGGGACGAAGGAGTTTACGGACGCGGTGATCGCGGCGCTGTAAGCACAGAAAGCAACCTCACAAGAGGCGGCCCTGCAAGTCAGGGCCGCCTCTGTTCTTCCTGACATCTCTACTTGACGCCCTACTTCTTGAGAGCCGCCACCTGCGCCTGCAGATCCTTGACCTGAGACTGCAACTGCCCAATCATCTCGGCCATCTGCCGGATGCTCGGGTCCCCCCCGACGATGGTGGTCTTGGCATCGTTCAATTCCACCGTCAAGGCACCTGCCCGGTCAGCGCGCAGAATCACGTCCCGCAGAACGAAGGTCTTGAGTTCGCTGCCGACGCGGTAGGCGAACTGCACCTCATAGCGGCCCAGCGGCAGTTGACGCACGTCGCGCCCACTGGGCGTCAATTCGGCGGCGGACACCGGGCTAGCGCCGTATTTCTTGACCAATTCCGGGTCGGCGGCAAAAACCTTGACGTAGACCAGTCCCTTGTACGGCGCCGTCTGGCCGCCCATATTCGCTCCGCTGTTGGGATAGTTAATCACCAGAGTCTGCGTGGCCGCCTGTGGAGTGGTCTGGGCGGAGGCGACGGGACTGCCACCCAGTGCGGCAGACAGCAGCGAAATCAGGACCACACGGGCATGGGTTGAGGCCGACATGAATTCTCCTCTCCTGCACTGGGCGGGCATCCGGAGGCTGGCAGTCTGCCCACAGCGGCTCGCCAGCAGGAAACCTTCGACTGTCGCCGCCGCAGCCGGGCAGGGGGTGCGGGGCCACGGAGCACATCCAATCTTAATACCCAATCCACAAGGCGCTGCTGTCCTGCGGGGCCCGCTAGTCCAGCGCAGTCTCGAAATCGCCCAGCAGGTCCTCGATATCCTCTATGCCCACGCTGATGCGCAGCAGCCCCGGCGTGATGCCCAGGCGCTGTCTCTCGGCCTCGGGCAGGGCGCGGTGCGAGGTGCCCCACGGCCACGACAGGGTGGTGATCACGTCGGCCAGGCTGGGGGCCAGCGGGATGCGGCCCGCCAGCGCCTTGACGAACGCGGGGGCGTCCTCGATGTCGGCGGCCAGCATGCCGCCAAAGCCGTGCGGGTACAGGTCCATCGCCAGGTGAAACTGCGGGTGATCGCTGAGGCCGGGGTGGTACACCGCCTTGACGCGCGGGTGGTTGACCAGCACGTCGGCCACTGCCTGCGCGTTGCCGCTGTGCGCCCGCATCCGCAGGCCCAGGGTCTTGAGGCCCTGCATGGTCATCCACGCGTCGAAGGCCGACATGGTGCCGCCCAGCCGCAGCAGTCGGGTGCGGGCCAGCGCCACCAGCTCGGCGCTGGCGCACAGCACGCCGCCAAAGGCCGTGCTGTGGCCGCTGAGGTACTTGCTGACGCTGTGGGTGATGAGGTCCGCGCCGTGCAGCGCCGGGCGGAACACGGCGGGGCTGGCAAAGGTGTTGTCGACGCTCAGCAGGGCGCCATGATTGTGGGCCAATTTCGCCAGGGCAGGCACGTCCGGCACGGTCAGCAGCGGGTTGGTCAGGCTCTCGACATGCACGATCTTCGTGTTGGGGCGCAGCGCCGCCTCCACCTCGCTTAAATCACAGGCGTCCACGAACGAGACCTCAATGCCCAGACGCGGAAATTCCTCGGCCAGCAGCGCGTAGGTCACGCCGTAGACCCGGGCGTCGGTGACGACATGATCGCCGGTTTTCAGGACGCCCAGAAAGGCCGCGCTGATCGCGGCCATGCCGCTGGCGGCCACCAGCGTGGCCTCGGTGCCTTCCAGCACGGCCAGGGCGCGCTCCAGGGTAGCCGCGTTGGGCGTGCCGTTGCGGTAGTAGAAGGCAGCGGGCTCGGCGCCGCTCATGGCCCCGTCCAGCGCGTCCAGATCGGCAAAGGCGTAGACGGTGGACTGGTAGATCGGCTCGACGAGCGGCACCGACGCGTTGGGCCGGGCCTCCTCGCCCGCGCGGGCGGCCAGGGTGGTCAGGTCATAGTCGGCGTGCTTGTCGGCGGGAGTCACGCGCACAGGCTAGCGCCTCTTCCGGCAGGGCAACGGGGGTGCCCGTGGTCAGGGGGCTATTCCAGCGTCTGCACGCCGCCGCCGTTGACGAACAGCGTCTGTCCGCTGACCCAGGAGGAGACCGGCGCGGCGAAGTACAGCACCGCGCCCGCGATGTCCTCCGGCTCACCCAGCCGCTTGATGGGCGTGTGGGCCAGCATCTGCCGCTCGATCTCCGGGGTCAGCACGGTGGACAGGGCGTGGGTGCGGGTGGCGCCGGGGCCGACGGCGTTGACGCGGACCTCGGGGCCAAAATCCATCGCCAGATTGGCCGTCATGTGGTTCAGGGCCGCCTTGGAGGACGCGTAGGCGCTGATGTTGGGGCTGCGGTTGATGCTGGCCATCGAGGTGATGTTGACCACCGAGCCGTAGCCCGCCTCTTTCATGTGCGGCACGCACAGCTGGCACAGCCGCCACGCGCTGAACACGTTGAGTTCAAAGACCCGCGCGAAGTCCTCCACCCCGATCTTGAACGGATTCTCGCGGCCCGCGCCGCCGCCCCCGGCGTTGTTCACCAGAATGTGCAGCCCGCCCAGTTCGGCCACCGTGCGCTCCACCAGCGTGACCAGCTCCGCATCCACCGTGACGTTACAGGCCACGGCAATGGCGCGGCCCCCGCCCGCTGTGATCTCGTCGGCCACAGCCTGGGCGTCGGCCAGTTTCAGGTCACCCACCGCCACGGCCGCCCCGGCCCCGGCCAGCATCAGGGCGCAGGCCCGGCCGATGCCGTTGCCCCCGCCGGTCACGACGGCGACCTTGCCGCCCAGATCGAACAGGTTCTGCACGTCGGTCATGGTCATGTCTTCTCCCTTGCGGCGCAGCGCCAGGCTCGCCCGTCCATCTGCGACTGTACGGCACGCGGTTGAAAAAGCCGGAAGTGAAAAAGGCCGGTCAAGATCGCCCTGCACCGGGGCGCGCCCTGCCAGAAGCCAGCGGCCCCACCGCGCGTTCCACTCCCCACACTCTGGCCGCCGCCCATGCGTCATGCTGGGGCGCAATGGAGCTTACGGTTTTGGGCAGCACGGGCAGCATCGGCACGCAGGCGCTGGATGTGGCGCGCGAGCGTGGCTACACGGTGACGGCGCTGGCCGCCGGGCGCAACCTGGCGCTGTTGCAGCAGCAGGTGCGTGAGTTTCGCCCGGCGCTGGTCAGCGTGGAGCCGGCGGTGTACGCCGAGGCCAAGGCGCTGCTGCCCGGCACCCGCGTAACCGCCCACGTCAGCGAGGTGGCGGCCCTGAAAGCTGATGTGGTGGTCAACGCCATGAGCGGTTTAATCGGGCTGGCCCCCACCCGCGCCGCACTTCAGGCGGGTCAGGCGGTGGCGCTGGCGACGAAGGAGGCGATGGTCACGGCGGCGGGCCTGATCTGGGAGGCGGCCTCGGCGGGCGGCGGGCGCGTGGTCCCGGTGGACTCCGAACACACCGGCGTCTTCCAGTGCCTGACCGGCGAGGACATGGCGGACGTGGCCGAAGTGATCCTGACCGCCTCCGGCGGCCCCTTCCGCGACGGCCCCGCCGATCTGGGCGGGGTGACGCCCGCGCAGGCGCTGAAGCACCCGTCGTGGAGCATGGGGCCGAAGGTGACCATCGACAGCGCCACCCTGATGAACAAGGGGCTGGAGGTCATGGAGTGCGCCAGCCTGTACGGCCTGCCGCTGTCTGGGGTGGGCGTGGTGGTCCACCCGCAGAGCCTGATCCACGCGGCGGTGCGCTTCCGCGACGGCAGCCTCAAGGCGCAGTTCGGCCCCACCGACATGCGCCTGCCGATTGCCTACGCCATCGACGCCGCGCCCACCGGCATGCAGCGCCCCGGCGACGTGCGGGGTGCCAGACGCGGGCCGGAGGTGGCCGGGCACCTGTCCTGGCCGATGCGGGGCATGTGGGAGTTCCGCGAGCCCGATTTTGACCGCTTTCCCTGCCTGGGCCTGGCCTACCGCGCCGGAGAGGCGGGCGGTCTGCTGCCGGTGGCCCTGAACGCGGCGGACGAGGTGGCAGTGGAGGCGTTCCTGGCCGGGCAACTGCCGTTCATGGGTATCCCCAGGCTGCTGGAGCGGGTGCTGGACGAGACGCCGGCGGGCGCCCTGAGCTGGGACACGCTGGACGAGACCGACGCCTGGGCACGCGTGCGGGCCTGGGAACTGGTGGGGATGCGGGCGTGAGCTTTCTGCAAAGCCTCTCGGCCGCCCTGACCCCCACCGGCCTGATCTGGACCCTGCTGCTGATCAGCGTCGCCACCTTCCTGCACGAGCTGGCGCACTACGCGCTGGCCCGCTGGCAGGGCGTGCGGGTCAATTCGTTCTCCATCGGCATGGGGCCGATCATTTTCAAGCGGCCCTGGCGCGGCACCGAGTGGCGGCTGTCGCTGCTGCCCATCGGCGGCTACGTGGAAATCGACGGCATGGCCCCCGAGGAGGTCCGGAGCAATGAGGGTGAGGTCAGTTACCGGCAGGCCACGCGCGGCTTTGCGGCGCTGCCCGCCTGGGGCAAGATCGCCGTGCTGCTGGCCGGCCCGCTGATGAACCTGCTGCTCGCCATCGGCCTGATGACCCTGACCTTTTCCTCGCAGGGCATTCCGGCCCCGGACCGGGCGCGCATCGAGTCGGTGCAGCCGGGCTCGCGCGCACAGACGCTGGGCCTGCAGACCGGCGACGTGATCACGGCCATCGACGGGCAGGACATTCCCGACACCCTGCAGGTGGACGGGCGCACCGTGACCGGCTGGGAGAACCTCCGCAACGTACTAGGCACGCCGGGGCCGCACACCTTCAGGGTGGAGCGGGCCGGGCCGTCCGGAGCCGTGGAGGCCCGCGACGTGACCTTCGATTGGACGCCCACGGTGAACGGTCAGCGGCAACTGCTGGGCATCGGCTACGGCCCGGACATCGTGCCGGTGGGTGTGGGCACGGCGTTGCAGACCTCGCTGACCACCACGGCGGAGGCGGTGCCGCAGGTGCTGCGGGCCTTCGGCAACCTGTTCGGGCGTTTCCTGACGCTGAACTTCTCGCAGGACGAGAACGTCACCGGCCCCATCGGCACCACCGAGATCGTGGGCCGCGCCGCCGCCCTCAGCCCGTGGGCGCTGGTGCAGGTGGCCACGCTGCTGAACCTGTCGCTGGCCTTTTTCAACCTGATTCCGATTCCGGGGCTGGACGGCGGGCGGATCCTGCTGGTGCTGGTGGGCGTGCTGCGCCGCCGCCCGCTGAGCTTCTCGCAGGAGCAGGCCATCAACGTGGCGGGCTTCGCCTTCGTGCTGCTGCTGATGACCTTTGTTGTGGTGCGCGACGTGAGCCGTTTCTTCTAGGGCTGGCTGGGGCGGTCTCAAAAGCAAAATGCCCGACAATTCACACGCCTGATGGCCGCGCAATGTTAAAACAGTCTTCATGATTGGAACAGTGAAGAGGAATTTGAAACGCGCTGTGGCGCTGGGACTGGCCGTGGCAGGCCTGAGCACCGTGGGAACGGCGGGCGCCGCCGACATCCGGTTGGGCCTGAACAGCAGCGTGGGCCTGGGCTGCCAGATCGTCGGCGGCCGCGTGGGCTTTCAGGAAGGACGCTTCGGCATCTACGGTCAGGGCGCGTATTGCACCAGCAACGTGGAAGGGCAGTCCGGCACGGGGGCCTTCGGCGGACTGATCACGGGTGATCTGTTCACCTTTGGCAACGTCACCACCTACGCCCTGGTGGGCGCCGAAGTCCAGGGCAGCAACACCGCCCTGCAGGGTGGGCTGGGCCTGCGCTACGGCATCGCCCTGCTGCCCGTCGAGGCGTACGTGGAAGTGGGAGCGCAGCGCATCAGCACGGCGCTGCAGCCGATTATTGGGCCGCGGCTGGCGGTGGGCGTCAACTACCGCCTCAACGTCGCCACCCTGCAGGGGCAGATTCCCGCCCCCCTGGTGTTCGAGGACGGCACCACCAACCAGTACGCGGGCAGCGCCCCCGAGGCGTGCAAGCTGACGCCCGAACAGGACATCGCCAGCGCGCGCAGCGCGGCCCGTGCGGCGGCCAACGAGGGGCTGGGCGCGGCGGCCAGCGCCTACGGCGCGGCATACTCCAGCGTGTCGTACAAAGTTGAGATCACCAGCGTGCGCATCAACGGCAACTCGGGCAGCGCAAGCGGCAAAGTAACCATCAGCGCCACCCAGAACAGCAACGGACAGCGGGTCAGCGGCACCTACGGCGGCACCATCAAACTGGTGCGCTCCGGCTGCAGCTGGCAGGCCACCGGCTTTACCCGCAACGACGGCTGAAGCCGAAGAGATAGTCCCAAGTGGCGCCCGGACCTGAACCGGGCGCCACTTTTCGCGTCCTATCTCCCCTTTTTTTCCGCCTCGCGCGGGCCTGGGCGCACATAATCGCCGCGGGCAGAGGCCGCCCAACTTATACGGACTCCGATTAAAACGTGTAGAATTCAAGGATCAAATCCTTTCATTCTTCCGTTGAACTTCAGCACTCCGCTGCCGACTTCTGGGCCATTTTCCGGGCCAGCACCTGCGCCGTCCAACG
>NZ_VDMO01000028.1 GCF_006335125.1 Deinococcus radiopugnans ATCC 19172 | reverse complement strand
ACCCTGCAGGACTTTACTGAGACCCTCGCTCAGCAGTGCGCCTGGTTGGAGACCCAACCCGATCTCCTTTCCCAGCACACCCTCTTCCATTGGTGGCCTTTGTTAAGGAATTAATCGGATTCCGTATGAGATGTTCGGTCCATCTCCGCGCGTTGCTCTCCCCTGTCCCGCCATGATTGGGCTTGCATGAACTGTCAGGGCAAAAACTTTTGGAGGCAAACACCTTGTGAGGACGGCAGTTTAGATGACTCGAGAATATAAGGTTCAAGTGATTTAATTCACGATAGATCTAATTCGTGAAAAATTTGTCCTTTGGACTCACTTGATCTCCTCCACCGGCTGTCCCAGGCCGAAGGCGGCGTGGACCGCCCGCGTGGCCTCATCGACCTGCAGACCTTCAATGGCGACAGAGATGTTCAGCTCGCTGCTGCCCTGGGAGATCATCAGGATGTTGATGTCCTGACTGGCAAGGGCCGTGAACAGCCGGGCCGACACGCCGCGCTGACCGCGCATGCCGCTGCCCACAATAGCCAGAACCGCCACGTCGGACTGACGGTCCACCTTCAGTTCGCGGCTGACCCCGGCGCGCAGGGCCGACAGCGTGCGCTCGGCGTCGCCGCTCTGGACGGCCAGCGACACGTTACTCATGGAGCTGCTCTGAGACACCATCAGCAGGGTGATGTTTTCACGGGCAATGGCGTCGAACACGCTGGCGATCACCTCTGGAATCCCCAGTACCCCCGCGCCGCTGATGTTAATGATCGAGACGTTGCGAATGGCGGTGACGGCCTTGACCGGATGCCCGGCCTCGTCGTGCGCCTGGGCCTGCACCAGCGTGCCAGGAAAGTCCGGATCGGCGGCGCTCTTGACCCGCAGCGGAATGCCGCTCTCCTGCAGTGGCGTCACTGCCAGCGGGTGCAGCACCTTCGCGCCGAAGTAGGCCAGTTCCATCACCTCCCCGTAACTGAGGGTGGTGATGTTGCGGGCGTCTTTCACGACGCGGGGGTCCGCGCTCATCACCCCGTCCACGTCCTTCCACGCCCAGACCTCGTCCGCACCCAGCGCCTTCCCGATGATCGTGGCCGAGAAGTCGGTGCCGCCGCGTCCCAGCGTGGTGATCGCGCCGCGCTCGGTTTCCCCCATAAATCCCGAGACCACAGGGGTGACCCCGGCCGCCAGCAGGCCGCTCAGGCGGTCCCGGACGCGTTCGTAGGTGGTGGCCAGCGGCTTGGCATTGCCGAAATGGTGATCGGTCAGGATGCCCGCCTCACCCCCTGTCAGCGCGTGGGCGCGGTGCTGCTGGGCTTCCAGGGCCAGCGCCATCAGCGGGGCCGAGAGCCGCTCGCCGAAGGCCACGATCAGGTCACGGCTGCGGGGGGTCAGCTCGCGCAGCAGGTACACGCCGTACACCGCCTGACGCAGCGTCTCGTGCATCTCGCGGATGTCACGCACGGTGGCACTGTCGGGCGCCGCGCCGAGTTCCTGGGCCGCCGTGAAGTGGCGCGTTCGCAGCGCGGCGATCTCGTCGTTGGCGGCAGCAATGTCGCCGGATTCCGCCGCGTCGGCCAGGGCCAGCAGGCCATTGGTCACCCCGGCCATCGCGGAGACGACCACCACGACCCGCACGCCGGTCACGAGGCTGCGGCCGGCCAGCGAGGCGCTGTGGCGGATGGCTCCCGAGTCCTGCATGTTGGTGCCGCCGAATTTCATCACGAGAAGGGTGTCGCTCATGCGGCTCAGTATGGGGCGCGGCTGGGGGACGCAGAACATAAAGTCTGGGCAGCGGCGTCTGGGGCGAGAACGAGAAGAACTGTGGATCATGCTCGCGCCCCACGTTCTCTGCTCTGTCCACTCTCCAACACCTGAGTGTCGAGTACCCACACCGTTTGGCGGCAGCGGTCACGTCCAACAGGGTCAGCACCTCGGCCGCCAGCCGCGGGCGGACGCGACGGATCAGGGGTGATGCTGATGTCGCCGTGCTGGGATGACTCGTCTATTGACCGGCGTCCGGCAACCGGTCTTTTCCGCAGCCCATCCAGACCGCGCACTGCGCTGAGCAACGCCGCGACGACCAATGTGACGCTTTGGTGTAGATGAGACGCGAAGCCGAAACAGCGGTCAGCCGTTAGACTGAGCCATGAGAGGTCAGTCGCCGCCCACCGTGGACGGCGGCCCTCACGACTGGAGGAAGCATGACGGGAAACAATTCGGGCAAGATGAAAGTGGGCATCAACGGGTTCGGCCGCATCGGGCGTCTGGTGTTCCGCATCCTGATGGACCGGGGCGTGGACGTGGTGGCGATCAATGACCTGACCGACAACAAGACGCTGGCGACGCTGCTCAAGTACGACTCCACCGCCGGCCGCTTTAACGGCACCGTGGACTACGACGAGGACAGCATGACCGTCAACGGACAGAAGATCCACACGCTGGCCGAACGCGATCCCGCCAACATCAAGTGGGGCGAGATGGGCGCGGACATCGTCATCGAGTCCACCGGCATCTTCACCAGCCGTGAGGGCGCGAGCAAGCACCTGGCCGGCGGTGCCAAGAAGGTGCTGATCACCGCGCCCGCCAAGAACGAGGACTTCTCCATTGTGCTGGGCGTCAATGAGCAGGATTACGATCCCAAGAACCACCACATCATCAGCAACGCGAGCTGCACCACCAACAGCCTGGGCGCGCCGATGAAGCTGCTGGACGAGGCGTTTGGCATCGAGAAGGCCATCATGACCACCGTCCACAGCTACACCAACGATCAGCGCATCCTGGACCTGCCGCACAGCGATCTGCGCCGCGCGCGGGCCGCCGCCATCAACATCATCCCCACCAGCACGGGCGCGGCCAAGGCCGTGTCGCAGGTGTACCCCAAGCTGAAGGGCAAGTTCGACGGCACCTCGCTGCGTGTGCCCACCCCCGTCGGCAGCATCAGCGACGTGGTGGTCATCCTGGGCCGTGACGTGACCGTGGAAGAGGTCAACGACGTGTTCCGCAAGGCCGCCGAGGGCAGTTACAAGAACATCATCAAGTACACCGAAGACCCGATTGTGCTGCAGGACATCGTGGGTGACCCGCACAGCGCGATCATCGACGGCGGCCTGACCATGGCGATGGGCAACCTGGTCAAGTTCTTCTCCTGGTACGACAACGAGTGGGGCTACAGCAACCGGATTGCCGATCTGGTGGAACTGGTTCAGGAAAAAGGCGCTTAAGCATTGACGGAAGATGGTGGAGGGCTGAGGCCTTCTGCCATCTTTTTTATATGAGGGAGGAAGGATGAAAAATCTCGATCAACTCGACGTGAAGGGCAAGCGCGTCCTCGTGCGCGTGGATTACAACGTGCCGATCAAGGACGGCGTGGTGCAGGACGACACCCGCGTCACGGCCAGCCTGCCCACCATCAAGAAACTGCTGGAGATGGGCGCGGCCTCGGTGGTGCTGATGAGCCACTTCGGACGCCCCAAGAACGGGCCGGAGGCGAAATACAGCCTGAAGCCCGTGGCGGAGGTGCTGTCCAAAGCGCTGGGTCAGGACGTGACGTTTATCGACAGCCTGCCGTCGGGCGACGAGACGCTGGTGGCGGTGCGGAACCTGAAGGCGGGCGCGGTGGCCCTGCTGGAAAACGTGCGTTTCGAGGCGGGCGAGGAAAAGAACGACGCGGGCCTGAACGCCCGGCTGGCGCGGCTGGGCGACGCCTTCGTGCTGGACGCCTTCGGCAGCGCGCACCGGGCGCACTCGTCGGTCAGCGGTGTGGCGGGCGAGTTGCCGCACGCGGCAGGCCTGCTGCTTCAGCGTGAGGTGGACGCCCTGGGCCGGCTGCTGCACGATCCGGCGCGGCCCTACGTGGTGATCATCGGCGGCGCGAAGGTCAGCGACAAGATCAAGGTGATCGAGAACCTGCTGCCCAAGGTGGACCGCATGCTGATCGGCGGCGGCATGGCCTACACCTTTATCAAGTCGCAGGGCGGCCAGATCGGGGCCAGCATCCACGAGGATGACCAGCTCGATCTCGCCAAGCGCCTGTTGGCCACGTACGGCGACAAGCTGATGCTGCCCACGGACGTGATCGCCGCCGACGCCTTCAGCGCGGATGCGAACACCAAAATCGTGCCCAGTGACCAGATTCCCGACGGTTGGCAGGGACTGGACGCCGGGCCGGACACGGTCAAGGCCTACACCGAAGCGCTTCATGGCGCGAAAACCGTGTTCTGGAACGGGCCGCTGGGTGTCTTCGAGTTCGAGGCGTTCGCGGGCGGCACCAACGCGATTGCGAAAGCCGTAGGCAACCTGAGCGACGCCTACACGGTGATCGGCGGCGGCGACAGCGTCAGCGCCATCAACAAGAGCGGGCAGGCCGATAAGGTCTCGCACATCTCTACCGGCGGCGGCGCCAGCCTGGAACTGCTGGAAGGGCAGGCGCTGCCCGGCGTGGAGGCGATGGTCTGACGGTTGTCTAAGGGTCCAACGGTCTAGGGGCTGAAAGACAAGAATCTTTGCGCCCAGACCCTTAGACCCACTCGCTTCCCCCCTCTCATCCAAGGAGTCCCCCCATGCCCCAGAACCTGCTGGCCCTGAACTGGAAGATGAACAAGACCCCCGCCGAGGCCCGCGCCTGGGCCGAGGAACTGCGCGAGAAGTTGGAACCCGGCGAGGCCGAACTGGCGGTGATGGCCCCGTCCATCACGCTGCCGTCGCTGGCGGCGCATCTGCCCCCCGGCGTGGCGCTGGGGGCGCAGGACGTCTCCAAGCATGAATCGGGCGCGTACACCGGCGAGATCAGCGCCGCCATGCTGGTGGACGTGGGCGCGAAATACGTTGTGGTGGGCCACAGCGAACGCCGCGAGTACCACGGCGAGACGGACGCGGACGTGGCCGCCAAGGCCAAGCAGGCGCAGGCCAACGGCCTGATTCCGATTGTCTGTGTGGGCGAGGGTCTGGACGTACGCGAGAAGGGCGAACAGGTGGCCTACACGCTGAAACAGCTGGAGGGCAGCCTGAGCGGTGTGGGGCCGGACGTCGTGGTGGCCTACGAACCGGTCTGGGCCATCGGCACCGGCAAGACCGCCACCGCCGACGACGCCGAGGAACTGGCCGCCGCCATCCGGGACGCGCTGACGGAGCGTTATGGCAGCGATGCCGACGGCATCCGCATCCTGTACGGCGGCAGCGTCAAGGCCGACAACATCGCCAGCATCTGCGGCCAGCCCAATGTGAACGGCGCGCTGGTGGGCGGCGCGAGCCTCAAGGTGCCGGACGTGGTGGGGATGAATGACGCTTTGAAGTGAGAGCTTGAGTTCCAGCGAAACCTGAATCTTTAGGATATAAAACTCAACTCCTCAGCAGGAACAGGCCCCGCCTCGGGTGCGGTCTGTTGTCCTGTTGCGGACCCGTTGCGATGGTCAGGGAAGGTTGATGTACCCTTAGGAACAATGAAAATCAGGCCCGCGTGGTGCATCGGATTCATTCTCGCCTGCCTGGGCAGCGCCAGGGCGGACAGCCTCTCGGTCTGGAGCCACTTTATTGGTGCGGACGCCGGGTGGCTCAGGGCACAGGCCCAGACCTTCAGCGCCCGCACCGGCCAGCAGGTCAGCGTCCACAACGTCTCGTTCACTGCTGCGGTGACCAGCTTCATGGGCGACGAGCGCCCGTCAGGCGTCCCAGCGCCCGACGTCTTCGTCGGTGTCCCGCACGACTACCTGGCCCTGTCCGTGTGGCGTGGGGTGGTTGCCGCCCCCGGCCCCTTCAAACTCACGGCGACCGATGACGACGCCCCGACTCTGGAGACGATGAAAATAGGCGGCAAGCTGTACGGTCTGCCCCTGACAGCAGAAGCCGTGGCGTTGGCCTACAACAGACAGTTGGTTCGGGATGCGCCCAGAACCTGGCCCGCCCTGATGGACGCCGCCCGCGTCAATTCCTGGGGGGGCCGGTCTGGTTTGGCTTGGGACACGCGCAACCCCTACATGAACTACGGCCTGATCAGCGCGTATGGCGGGTACGTGTTCGGAAAGGGCAAGAGCGGCCCTGATGTACAAGATGTTGGACTTGCCAGTGCCGGGGCCGTGAAAGCGGCGGTGCTGATCAACGATCTGATTTACCAGGACGGGGTGATGCACGCCGCCGTGGATGAGGGCGAGGCCAAGCGCCTGTTCCTCACGGGCAAGGCGGCCATGTTTCTGGCCGGCCCCTGGGACATGGGTGATCTTGTACAGGCAGGAATGGACTTCGGGCTCGCGCCGCTGCCCAGACCGCCCGGCGCGGCCCGCGAATGGAGTCCGTTCGTCAGCGTCTCTGGGGTCTACGTGAGCGCCGACAGCACGCAGAAAACCGTGGCCGCGCAGTTTGCCCGGCAACTCACGGGTCAGGAAGCACAGGTGGCGCTGGCGAAGGCGGGCGGGCGCATTCCGGCCAGCCGCCGCGCCCGCGCCGAACTGCGGAACAATCCAATCGTGAGCGGCTTTGGTCAGGTGATCGGTCAGGGAACACCCCTGCCGCATATCGTGAATCCAGACGCCTTGTGGCAGTCATGGGGCGAGGCGATGGCCGCAACGGTGGCCGTGCCCAGGCCCGATTACTCAAAAATTCTGAGTCGTGCAGTCGATCAGATGAAGTCTGCTTTCAAGCCTTGACCGTCCCTACCAGCTCTTCCAGCCGGTCCACGTACCCGGCCAGGGTGCGGAACGTCGCCTCCACGGGTTCGGGGCTGAGCATGTCCACCCCTGCCTCTTTCAATGCGTCGATGGGATCGAGGCTGCCGCCGGACTTCAGGAAGCGCAGGTAAGTCTCGCGGGCGGCGTGCTCATCCTCGCCGAACTGTTCGAGCAACTGGTGCGCCGCGCTGATGCCGGTGGAGTACTGGTAGGCGTAGAAATTGGCGTACAGGTGGGTGGAAAACTGCGCCCAGAGGATGCCGCTGCGCTCACGATCCATCTTGACGCCGTCGCCGTAGCCCTGAGCCAGCAGATCGGCGGTCAGCTCGATCAGATCCGGGGCGCTCAGGGTGCCGCCCGCCTCGATGCGGCGGTAGCATTCCAGCTCGAAGGCGGCCAGCGTGGGCATGATGAAGAAGTAGCGGTGGAAGTTGCCCAGCGCCTCCTCGATGATGGCGACTTCCAGCGCGGTGTCCCCGGCGGCGCGGGCCTCTTTCAGCAGGTGCTGGCGCACCATCGCCTGGTTGAAGTTGCTGGCGACTTCGGCGTGGAACAGCGTGTAGCGCGGCACCGAGTACGGGTGTTCGCGCATGGACAGCAGCGAGTGCATGGAGTGGCCGATTTCGTGGGCCAGGGTGCTGTAGCTGCCCAGCGTGCCGTTCCAGGTCATGAAGATGAACGGCTTGACCCGCCCGCCGCCGTTGCTGTACGCGCCCTGGCGTTTGCCGTCGTTCTCGGCGTAGTCCACCCAGCGGTCTTCGGTCAGGCCGAAGCGCAGGTCTTTCACGTACGCCTCGCCCAGCGGGGCCATGCCGGCGGCGATCCAGTCCACCGCCTGCGCGTACTCCACCTTGCGGGGGGGCACCAGCGAGGCCTTCACGTCGTACTCGCGCAGTTCCTCCAGGCCCAGCCAGTCGCGGCGCACCCTCCAGTAGCGGTGCCAGATCGGGGTGTTGGCGCGGTAGGTGTCCAGCAACGTGGTCACCACTTCGGTGGGAATGCGGTCGGGCGCCAGGGACGCGGTGATGGCGTCCGGGTAGTGCCGGGCGCGGGCCAGGAAAACACTCTGGCGCACGTTGGTGGCGTACATGGCGGCCTGCGAGTGGCGGGCGGCCAGGTGGGCGTCGGCGTAGTTTTCCCAGGCTTCACGCCTGACCTCGCGGTCGGGGCCACTGACCAGGCTGTCCACGTTGCCCTGCGTGACCTTCACGCCGCCCGCCGTGCCGAAGCGCAAGTCCATGTTCGCCAGCGCCGGGTGAATGCCGCGCTCGGAGGCGAAGGGGGCGCCCACCGCGCCCAGCAGTTCCTCCACCTCGCCGCTGCGGACGTGCGGGCGGCTGCGCAGGATGCGCTCCAGGCGCACGCGCTGATCGGCGAAGTCGGGGCGCCCCAGCCAATCGTTCACCGTGGCCTCGTCCAGCGCCAGCAGCTCGGGGCGGAAAAAGGCGGACACGCTGCCGTAGCGGGCGGCAATGCTGCTGGCCCGGTCGCGGCGGGCGGCGGCTTCCGCGTCGTGGCCGTCCACGCTGGCGGTCATGCTCGCGTAGGAGAAGAAGCGGCTCAGGCGCAACTCCACGTCGTCGGCCACCTTCAGGTAGGTCAGCAGGGCCTCGGGCGTGGTCAGTTGACCGGCGTAGGCGGCCAGGGCGTCGATGGCGGCGGGCAGCGCTTCGGCCTCTGCCTCCCAGGCCTGCGGCGTGGCGAACAGCGCCTCGATGTCCCAGGTCTGTTCACGCGGCACGTCGGCACGGGCGGGAAGGCTGCGGGGCTGTCCGGACGACGGCGCTGTTGTCATGTGCCCGAGGCTAGAGCATTCCGCCTGTGCAAGTCAGCACGAGGCGGGACGTCAGTCCCGAGCCGCTAGACAGCTTGACCGGCAGGCGCCTTTTCCAGCAGTCCAATCGCGTACTCGCCCATCCGGCGGGGAATGTCCACGCCCGTCGTGGAGACGCTGTTCTTGAACTCCATGGTGTGGTTGATCTCGATGACCAGCAGGCCGCCCCACTCGCCCCGGCGCTGCGGGTCTTCCACCAGATCGATGGCGACGATGCGCCCGTCCACGGCGGCAGCAGACCGCACGGCCAGATCGGCCAGCTCAGGCGTGACCTCGCAGTTGCTGGCCTTGGCGCCGCGCGCCGTGTTGGTGATCCAGTGTTCAGACGTGCGGTAGATCGCGCCGATGCACTCGCCGCCGATGACGAAGGCGCGGATGTCGCGCCCCGGCTTGTTCACCAGTTCCTGCACGTAGAAGACGCCGTGCTGCGGGCCGCCCAGCACTTCCTTGTGTTCGATGACGGCCTCGGCGGCGTCGCGGTCATTGAGCCGGCTGACCATGCGCCCCCAGGAACCCACTGTGGGCTTGAGCACCAGCGGGTAGCCCAGAGATTCGATCTGTTCCAGCGCGGCGTCGCCGTCGAAGCTGACCCCGGTGCGCGGGGTGGGCAGCCCGGCGGCGTGCAGGCGGGCGTTCGTCGCCAGCTTGTCGCCGCACAACTCGATGACGTGGCCGGGGTTGATCACCTGCACGCCGAAGCCCTCCAGCGCGCGGGTGACCGCGTGGCCGCGCGTCTGGCTGACGCAGCGCTCGATGGCGACTCTCCACGGCACGGCGGCGGCGCCCGCGTCGTCGAAGGTCAGTTTCAGGTGCGGGACGTACACCTTGTCGTAGGGCGTGCCCAGGGCGTCCAGCGCCTCGAACAGCATCTTCTCGTCGGGGCGGATGCGGTCATACAGCACGGCAAGTTCGGCCATAGCAGTTCAGGGAAAAAGCCTCCAGCAAACGGCGGCCAGGGCAGGGGCTGCGCTGACCGCCAGATGCCGACAGAGGGCTTACTCTCCCCAGTCCTCCGCTTCCTGCGGGGCGGCTTCCAGTCGGGGCGGGTCTACGGACACGACTTCATATTCCACGCCCGTTTCGTCGTCGATCACCAGTTCGCCCAGTTCAGGATTGGTCAGTTCGATAGGCGCACCGGTATCCGGATTCTCAAATTGGATAGTCGTCATCATTTCTCCTTGCGTTTGATAGGCTAAGGGATCATAAGGTTTTCAAACGCTATTGGCTAGACAGAGCGGGGCGATCCTCTTCGTCCTCGAATTCCAGCTCGATGCTGGCCTGACAGTGGGGACAGCTCACCAGGCTGACCTCGCTGCCGTCGGTGGCCTGCACGGTGGGAGCGGCCGCCAGGACGTCCTCGGTGACCTCGAATTCCTCGTTGCAGTTGGGGCACAGGGTCAGGATGCCCAGCAGTTCCAGCTCGAAGTCCTCGCCGCCGCCGTTGCGGGTGATTTCCATCTCGGCGTTGCACGAGTCGCACACGATCACGTCGCCCACCTTCAGCTCGGCGCGGTCGGCGTCACTCAGTTCCAGCACCTCGGCGCAGACGGGGCATTCAATTTCCAGCGTAGCCATAACCTCCAGTCTACGGGGTCTGCTACGGGGTTTGGCCTTCCGAGGGCTTTTCTCCGGGACTGTGTTCACCCGGAAAACGCCCGTGCTTCTTGAAAAAGGCCAGGATGCTGCCTTCGGCCAGCGCCTCGCGCAGAAATTCGGGCGGGGGCGGCAGTTGCACGGTGCCGCGCGGGTGGGTCAGCACGCCCGTGTCGATGTCCAGCGTGACCTCTTCGCCGTCCTCCAGCACCCCGGTCAGGTCGGCCTCGAAGGCGGGAATGCCCAGATTTAAGAGGTTGCGGTAATGGATGCGCGCGAAGCTGGGGGCGACGATGGCCCCCACCCGCAGCTTCTTGAGGGCCTGCGGGGCGTACTCGCGGCTGCTGCCCAGGCCCCAGTTGCGCCCGCCGATCAGCACGTCGCCGGGCTCAACCTGCGCGGCGAATTCCGGGCGGGTGTAGTGGAAGGCGAAGGTCTGGAACACGTCCTCGCCGGCCATGAACGGCGCGAACTTGCCGGGCAGGATGTCGTCGGTGTTCACGCTGTCGCCAAATTTCCAGACGCGGGGCATGGAAAAGTATGGCGCGTGGCCGCGCGTCTAAGGGTCTAAAGGTCTAAAAGTCTGAGGAGCAAGCAGTCCGTGCTTTCTTAAACCCTTGACCCTTTACGGCTTTTCCCACTCGATCACGGCGCGGTGGCGCAGGTAGAACAGAAACTGGGAGCCGAGCAGGACGATGTTGAACAGCACCGCCGACAGCACACGGCCCGACAGGTCATAGACCTTCGCCAGCGGCGTGTACGGGCGCTCGGGGGTGAGCAGCAGCACCACCGAGACGGCCAGCACCAGCAGCACCAGCATCACAATCAGGGCGTACTTGTTCGTGGTGTAAAACGCCTGCCACGCCCCGCTGCGGGACGTGTGAATGCGGCCGCTGGTCAGGTTCGTACGCACGCCGTCCACGCTCAGGGCCAGGGTCACGCGGGTGCCGGCTGAAAAGGCGAAGGCCTTCTCCCGGAGCAGGCGCTCGGTCAGACGTTCGGTACGCTCCTGCACCTCGGTCAGGTGGATGCCGAACACGCGCACCACCACAAAGCGGCCATCGTCCAGGGTATTGACCAGACCCGGCAGGCTCTGGCCCGCCTGCGGCCACGACAGCAGCAGCAGCGCCCCGGCCCGCACCTCGGCGCGGTCATGGGCGATCACCAGATCAATCACGTTCTGGGCGTGCTCGGTCAGGGAGTCGTCGGCGTGTCGCAGAGGCAGAAAGCGCCAGCCGCTGAACACCCGCTCCCACAGCGAGTGGTCATGCAGATCCGCGCCGGGCGCAACGGGAATCACGCAGATCGAGCGCAGGTAATTGGCGGCGGGCATCAACCAGAGGCTACTTCATCCGCCCGCTCCTTCCCCGGTGATCGGCCCACCCACGACATCTGAGCAACCATTCAGATATACTTCTGGCATGGCTTCCCCCTGCCCCGCCTCCGGTGCCGCCCCCCTGGTGTATTTCGTGGACGGAATGGACTGCGCGAGTTGCGTGCAGAAGGTGGAGGCGATGGTGAACCGCCTGCCCGGCACGGCGGAGGTCAGGACCAGTTTTGCCAGGCAGACCCTCAAGCTCGAACTGGACGAGGCGCAGACGCCGCGCGCCACGCTGGAGAAGAATCTGCTGGCGCTGGGCTACACGCCATCGTTGCAAGAAACGGCGCAGAGCAAGGCGGCCCAGCCACCGCACGAAGACCACAGCGGGCACGATCACGCGGCGGAGGATCACGCCGGGCACGTTCACGAGGTGCTGCCCGCCGGGACGCCGTGGTACCGGGGCAAGCAGGGCAAACTGGTGATTTTCTCGGGCGTGCTGCTGGCGCTGGCCTGGGGCTTCGGCTTCATCGAGCCGGGGCTGTCGGTGTACGGCTACGTCGCGGCCACCGTGCTGGGGGTGTGGCCGCTGGCGAAGCAGGCGTGGGCCAGCGCGCGGCTGGGCGATCCCTTCTCGATCAATATGCTGGTCTCGCTGGCCGCCATCGGCGCCGTTGCCATCGGGCAGGCGGCTGAGGGCGCCGTCGTCGTGTTCTTCTTCGCCATTGGGGAACTGCTGGAAGGCGTGGCGGCGGGCCGGGCGCGGGCGGGGATTCAGGCACTGGCGGCGCTGGCCCCCAAGACGGCGCTGCTGGTGGAGGGCAGCGGGACGCGCGAGGTTCCCGCCGATTCGCTGCAGATCGGGCAGACCGTGCAGGTGCGCCCCGGCGGGCGGGTGCCGGCGGACGGCACGATTCTGAGCGGCACCTCCAATCTGGACGACAGCCCGGTGACCGGCGAGAGCATGCCGGTGACCAAGACCGTGGGCGACACGGTGTTCGCGGGCAGCATCAACACCGACGGCGTGCTGAGCGTCACGGTGGAGAAGGAAGCCAGCGACAACACCATCGCCCGGATTATCGAGCTGGTGGAGGAGGCCGAGGGCAGCAAGGCGGCCACGGCACGCTTTATTGACCGTTTCAGCCGGTACTACACGCCCGGAGTGGTGCTGGTGTCGGCACTCGTCGCCCTGGTGCCGCCGCTACTGCTGGGCGCAGAGTGGTACCCGTGGCTGTACAAGGGCATCACGCTGCTGCTGATCGGCTGCCCGTGCGCGCTGGTGCTGAGCGTGCCCGCCGCCATTACCAGCGGCATCAGCGCGGGCACGCGGCGCGGGCTGCTGATCAAGGGCGGCGCGGCGCTGGAGACGATTGGCACGGTCAAGACGGTGGCCTTCGACAAGACGGGCACGCTGACGGCGGGCAAACCGCGCGTGACGGACGTGATCGGCGCGGGCGTGTCTGAGGGTGAGGTTTTGCGACTGGCCGCCGCCGTCGAGTCGGGCAGCTCGCACCCGCTGGCGCAGGCGATTACGAAAGAAGCGGCGCGGCTGAACGTTACCGCTCCCGCCGCGCAGGACGCCAAAGCGATTGCCGGGAAGGGTGCCAGCGCCAGCGTGGAGGGCCGCAGCCTCTTTATCAGCTCCCCTCAACACGCCGCCAGCACCCTGAAATTGACGCCTGACCTTCAGGGCAAGTTGACCGCGCTGGAGGAGGCGGGCAAGACGGCGGTGGTGCTGCACAGCGCGGACGCGGTGCTGGGCGTCCTCGCCATCCGCGACGAGCCGCGCGAGGATGCCAAAGCTGCGATTGCCCGCCTGAAAGAAATGGGCGTGAACGCCGTGATGCTCACCGGCGACAACGCCCGCACGGGCCGCGCGATTGCTTCCGGCCTGGGGCTGGATGTGCAGGCCGAACTGCTGCCGGAAGACAAGCTGCGGCTGATTTCCGAACTCAAGAAGAATGGCGGCGTGGCGATGGTGGGCGACGGCATCAACGACGCCCCGGCGCTGGCGCAGGCGGACGTGGGCATCGCGATGGGTGGCGGCACCGACGTGGCGCTGGAAACGGCGGACGCGGCGCTGCTGCGCGAGCGGGTGGGCGACGTGGCCGATCTGGTGCAGCTGTCGCGCGACACCATGACCAACATCAAGTGGAACATTGCCTTCGCGCTGGGCCTTAAGGCGATCTTTCTGGTCACCACGCTGCTGGGCTACACGAACCTGTGGATGGCGATTCTGGCGGATACCGGGGCCACGGCCATCGTGACCGCCAACGCGCTGCGGCTGCTGGGGTGGAAGGGCGGCGCGGTCAGAAAAGCCCCAGCGCCGTCCGGGCTGCCCGCCTCGGGAGGGGTTTAACATGGCTCCGGACATCACGGTTTACACGGTGCCGGGCTGCGCCGATTGCGAGGCGGTCAAGCGGCTGTTGAAGGGCAAGGGAGCCGCCTTCACCGAGAAAAACGTGCGCGAAGACCCGGCGGCGCTGGCCGAGATGCAGGCGCGGGCGGGCGTGCGAATCGCGCCGGTGACGGTCATCGGCGAGCAGGTCTTTTCCGGCTATTTCGATGACCAGCGGCCCGGCCTCCTGGCGGCGCTGGAAGCCGCGCAGTGAACGTCTCGCTGGCCCAGATTCTGCTGCTGACACTGATTCCGGTGGCGGCCACGGTGCTGGGGGGCGTGGTGGCGAGTTTCCGCCCGCCGGGGCCGCGCCTTCGCAGCTTCGTGCAGCACTTCGCGGCGGGGGTGGTGTTCGCCGCCGTGGCCGGGGAACTGCTGCCCGAGATCACGGCGGGGGGGCAGCCGCTGGGCGTGGTGATCGGCTTCGTGCTGGGCGTGGGCCTGATGCTGGCGGTGCGGGCGCTGGTGGGACGGCTGGAACCGGAGGAAGAGGGGGACGGGGCAGAGGACGCGGACGCCCCGCGTTCCGCCACCGGCCTGCTGGCCGCCGTGGGCATCGACATCCTGATCGACGGCCTGCTGATCGGCGTGGGCTTCGCGGCGGGCGAGCGGGTGGGCACGCTGCTGGTGGTGGCGCTGACGCTGGAGCTGCTGTTTCTGGGCCTGTCGGTGGCGGCCAGCCTGGGGGAGCGCGGCGTGTCCAGGGGCCGCAGCATCCTGACCGTGTCGGGGCTGAGCCTGCTGGTGATCGTGGGGGCGGCGCTGGGCGGCACGCTCTTGCGCGGTCTGACCGGGTTGCCGCTGGAAATCGTGCTGTCCTTCAGCGCGGCGGCGCTGCTGTATCTGGTCACCGAGGAGCTGCTGGTGGAGGCCCACGAGGTCAAGGAAACGCCCCTGATCACCAGCGCCTTTTTCCTGGGCTTCATCGCCCTGTACCTGATCGAGCTGGGATCGTGACCGGGCCAAACGCCACGCCGCGCTACACTGGGCAAATGATAATCGCCTCTCAAGAAGGCACAGTTTCAGAGGGCGTCTGCGAGGTGAATTGCGTTCATCCCGAAGCGGTAGCTGAGGCGCGAGCGGCGCTACCGGACGGACAGGAGGTCGAGACGGCCAGCGCCTTCCTGAAACTGGTGGGCGATCCCACCCGCCTGAAAATCCTGAGCGCCCTCAAGGCCCGTGAGCTGTGCGTCTGCGATCTGGCGGCAGTGGTGGGCCTCTCGGAGAGCGCCGTGAGCCACCAGCTGCGGCTGCTGCGGGCCGGGCGGGTGGTGACCTTTCGCAAGGCGGGGCGGGTGGCGTACTACCGCCTGCTGGATCACCACGTCATCCTGCTGATCGAGAGCGCCCTTGACCATGCCAGGGAGTAGTTCGGGGACGCAGCGCTGGCTCAGGCTGGGCGCGGTGCTGGCGATTCTGGCCGTTCTGGGCAGCTTCGCGGGCGTGTGGCTGGCGCGCGAGGTGGGGGCGCGCGGGCCGCTGTACTGCATCGGACAGGCAGGCGAGCTGTGGAACGGCGTGGCCCCCTTGCCGCCCGGCTTCCAGCCGGAATGCCCGCAGAGCAGCAGCTACCGCGCCGAGGTTCGTGCCGGCGACACGCGCGTGGAACAGTACCGGGTTGAGGGCTGGCAACCGCGCGCCCTGATTGCCGCCATGACAGCGGGCGGTTACCTCCAGCTCACCGACGAGCCGATCGGGCCGGGCAATTACGCGGCGTTCCTGGGCCGCGCGGGCGTGCCGGAAGTGCAGTATCTGGCGAACCGGGAGGGCGACACCACATTGATCACGCTGAGCGGACGGCCCTGATCACGGTGCCGCACGCCCGGATGCGCCAGACTCGGGGCCGATGACCGGCGCGGCCCGCAAGCAAACTCCTGTCCAGAACGAGAACGTCGCGCTGTCGCACCGGCTGCGTGACTTGCTCAGCACGCTGGGTCTGGTGTGGCGGGCCAGCCCCCGGCACAGCGTCACCTACGCGGCCACGACATTGATCAGCAGCGCCCTGCCCGCCGCCAACCTGTACGTCGGCAAGCTGCTGCTGGACGAGGTGGCGCAGGCGGCGGGCGGCGGCGTGACCTACGCGGCGCTGCTGACCCTGCTGGCCGTTCAGGTGGCATTGGGCGTGTTCGGCAGCCTGCTGAGTACGGTGGGCACCGCCTCGCAGCAACTCTTGGGCGACAGCCTGCAGCACAGCGTCAGCCGCCGCATTCTGGACAAGGCGTCGGGCCTGAGCGTGGAGGCTTTCGAGAACGCCGAGACGTATGACCGGCTGCAACAGGCGTACCGCGAGGTGGGTTCGCGGCCCCTGGGCGTGGCGACGCAACTGGTGGGGCTGGCGGGGGCCGCCGTGACGCTGGTGTCGGTGGGGGCGCTGATGGCACGGCTGGGCGTGTGGGTGCTGCCCCTGGTGCTGCTGGCGAGCGTGCCGGGGGTGATCGTCAGCAACCGCTTCGGCGTCGAGGGTTACCGCATGCTGCGCCGCCAGACGCACGACGCGCGGGTGCAGAACTACCTGGGGGGGCTGCTGACCTCCGACACACTGGTCAAGGAGGTGCGCCTGTTCGGCTTCGAGGGCCACCTGCTGGGGCGCTGGCGCGAGTACTACCTGGGCTTCCGCAAAACGCTGGAGGATCTGGTGCGCCGCCGCTCGGCGTGGGGCTTTTCGGCGGCATTGGCCTCAGCCCTGCTCGTCGGGCTGGCGAGCGCGCTGATTCTGCGGCGAGCCGCCGATGGGCAGATCAGCGTGGGCGACTTTTCCATCTTCGTGCTGGGCATCGCGCAGGTGCAGGCCACGGTGAGCGGATTACTCAACGGCGTCAGCGGCATCTACCAGAACCTGCTGTACATGCGCAACCTCTTCGACTTTCTGGAACTGCCGGGGCGCGATCTGGACGCCGGGGAAGTGTGGAGCGGGCCAATCGACACCATCGAGTTCCGGGACGTGGGCTTCCGCTACCCGCTGACCGAGCGTGACGTGCTGCGCGGCGTGAACTTCAGCGTGCGGCGCGGGCAGGCGCTGGCGCTGGTGGGCGAGAACGGCGCGGGCAAGACCACCCTGGTCAAGCTGCTGACGCGCCTCTTTGAGCCGAGCAGCGGCACCATCCTGCTGAACGGCATGGACGCCGCGCGCTTCAGCCCGCGCAGCGTGCAAAAGCAGATGAGCATCATTTTCCAGGACTTCGGCCAGTACCAGATGAGCGCCCGCGAGAACGTCGCGCTGGCGGAGGTGGCGCGGCTGAGCGAGGAAGGGGGTGTGGAGAGTGCGGTGGGGCGGGCCGGGGCCGAGTTCGTGGACGAGTTGCCCGAGGGCCTGAATACTCCGCTGGGCCGACTGTTTCAGGGCGGGCGGCAACTGTCGGGCGGGCAGTGGCAGCGACTGGCGCTGGCGCGGCTGTACTTCCGGGACGCCTCGGTGCTGGTCTTCGACGAACCGACGGCGGCGCTGGACGCCCGCGCGGAGGCGGAGACCATCGAGGCGCTGCAGGCGCAGACCACAGACCGGATTACACTGCTGATCTCGCACCGCTTTTCCACCGTGCGGCTGGCCGATCAGATCGTGGTGCTGGAGGGCGGCGTGATCGTGGAAGCGGGTAGCCACGCGGAATTGATCGCGCGGGGTGGGCAGTACGCCTCTCTCTACAACTTGCAGGCGCGGGGGTACGGGGCGGCCTTGGAGGGCGGCGCGGGGGCGGTCAGCGGCCCGGCTTGATCCGGTCTAGGCGGGCGTCCTCAGCCTGCCACTGCTGCGCGATGGCCGCCGCCTTGACCGCCACCCAGGCCAGCGCGTCGCTGTTGGGAAACGAGATGGCGCTGTGGTCCTCGCGCGAGGAGATGAAGCGCTCAATGCCGGTGCGGGTGCCGTCCAGCCGGACGTTGGGCGTGACCTCGAACAGGTAGTTGACCGGCCAGCCGCCGCTCGCGCCGGGACGGGCCGGCAGGCGCTTGCTCTGGACCTCCAGATCGAGGGCCACGTTGGGCCACACGATGTCCTTGGCCCCCACCGTGCGCCCGGCCACCGTAAAGGCGTCGCAAGCCTGCAGGGGGGACGGTTCGTCGCCGTAGACATCGCCCAACTCGCGGATGCCTTCCCCGAAGTCGGATTTCCAGGCCACGCAGATGCCGTCCAGATCCACCTGCAGGGCCACCGGCACGTACGGATTGACGCGGGCCAGATGGTGCAGCCACACCGAGCCCTGCGAATGACCCAGCAGCACCAGCCGGGGCGGACGGGCGGCCTTCATCCAGGTTTGCGCCACGCGGGCGAAGTCCGAACGCAGCGCCTCATAGCCGCGCTGGGGGCCACCGATGTACTCGGAGGAAAACGTGGCGGCGGCGTTGCTGGCGTACCCCGAGACCTGCACGCGGTAGCCCGCCGCCGTGAAGACATCCGCCAGTCGGTCCAGCGTGCCGCGTGATCCCAGGTAGTCCCAGTTGTCGCGCGGGGCCAGACACGGCGGCCCACAGCGGCCGGACATGCTGAAGATCACCACGTCCGGCGGCGGCCCCTGCAGGTTCAGCGCGGGGGTGCGCGCCGGATGCACCACGTACAGCGGCGTGCAGGCCACCAGCCCCAGCAGCAGGGTCAGCAACGGAACGGTCAGGCGGGACCACACGCTTCAGTGTAGGGGCCGCCGCCCACGCAGGAAATGGACCGGAGCTTTGGTCTGGCCTCACACTCCGCCGGGGGTGGCCCGGCCCCGCCGCCCGCTTCGCCCGCACCCCTTTGAACGCGGCACACCTTGCGGGTATTCTGGACGGCAATGACGCTCGACCAGGCCGCACCCTCCACACCGCCCACCGCCCGCCGGGGCCTTCTGATCGTGATTACCGGGGCCTCCGGCGTGGGCAAGGGCACGCTGCGCGAACGCTGGCTGGCCGGGCAGAACGTGTTCTACAGCACGTCCTGGACCACCCGCGAGGCCCGCGCCGGGGAACGGCACGGCGTGGATTACGTGTTCGTGCCGCCGGAGGTGTTCGACAGCAAGGCCAGGGCCGGCGGCTTCCTGGAACACGCGGCCTTCGTGGGCAACCGCTACGGCACGCCCATCGAGCCCATCGAGGCCGCCCTGGCGCGTGGGCAGGACGTGGTGCTGGAAATCGAGGTGGAGGGGGCCATGCAGGTCAAGGCGCGCATGGGCGAGGAGGCCGTGCTGGTCTTTATCATGCCGCCCAGCCTGACCGAGTTGCGCCGCCGGCTGGAGGGCCGCGCCACCGAAACACCCGAGCGCATCGAGAAGCGCCTGCGCCGCGCCCGCGAGGAGATTCAGGAAGCCCACGCCTTCCGCTACGTGATCGTCAACGACGATCTCGACCGCGCCGTCGAGGAACTGCTGGCCGTGCAGCAGGCCGAGCGGGCCGCGCAGGTGCCCAGCAGCGAGTGGACCGCGGAGGACCGTGCGGCGGTCACGGCGGCGCAGGCGGTCCGCAGCGAGACGCTGGACGCGCAGGACCTGCAGCGCGTCGTGGATTCGTAGGGGGAAAGGATGCCACTCAGGATCGTTCAGGGCGACATCGCCGCGCAGGACTGCGCCGCCGTCGTGACCGCCGCCAACCAGCAACTGATGGGGGGTGGTGGAGTAGACGGCGCGATCCACCGCGCAGCGGGGCCGGAATTGCTTAGGGCCATTCGCAGGATCGGCGGCACGCCCACCGGGACCGCGGTGATTACCCCCGCGTTCGAGCTGGAGCATCGCGGCGTGCAGGCCGTGATTCACGCCGTGGGGCCGATCTGGCGCGGCGGCCACAGCGGCGAGGCCGATCTGCTGGCCGGGGCGTACCGCCGCAGCCTGGAACTGGCCGTAGAACATGACTGCCCCTGCGTCGCCTTTCCGTCCATCAGCACCGGGGTCTACGGGTATCCCACCGAGCAGGCCGCCCCTGTGGCCCTGACCACCATTCAGGATTTTCTGAGTGTTCACCCTGAACTGGAGGTCCGCATGGTGCTGTACGACGCGGGCAGCCTGCAGGTCTATCAGCGGGCGCTGGCGCGGCTGGTCGGGTAACCCGGCGCAGCGACCCGTTTCCCGCCGCTGGCCGTCAGCCGCCTCAAAGTCCACGCTCATGCGCGGCGCTTAGGATGCGCCCATATGTTCCCTGAACCCACTCCAGCTTCCCTGACCCCTGCGCGCCGCGCCGCGCGCAAGCTGCTGCTGCTGGGGGCTGCGGGCCTCGGCGCACTGACGCTGTCCGCCCCGGCCTCGGCCCAGACTGCCGCACCCAAAGCCGCCGCCACCTCTGCGGCCACCTCGCAGGCCACCAGCGCCCTCGCCATCGAGGTCAGCGCCGCCATCAAGGGCCAGATCGTCAGTTGCCCGTCCAGCCTGAAGCTCAGCCCGCGCGCCGTGTGCCTGTACGTCAAGAGCGGCGCGGCCTCGCTGCGCCCGCTGATTGCGGGCAAACTCAGCGGGCGCGCGGTGGGCACCTGGAAAACCACCGGCAAGGCCAGCACCCTGCTGGTCCGCGAGCGCGCAGGTGGGCCGCTGGGGGCCTTTTTGCTGCTCAGCGCGCTGAACGACAAGGAAAGCCTGGTGGTGGTGGACGCCGCGCAGGCAGCGGCAGCCCCCGCCGCCGGCAAGCCCGCCACCCCGGCCGGCGTGGTCAAGGGGCAGCCCTATGTGCTGGGCCGTGACCTGGCCGGCGTGGTCAGCGTGACCAGCCAGGGCGGCGGCAGCTACCGCCTGACCACCGAGGACGGCTCGGTGCTGACCGCCACGGTGGGGCGCAAATCCGCACAGACCAGTAACGGCACCGTGGAACTGCCGCTGGCCCCCGCCACCGACGGCAGCAACCTGATCTTCCCGCTCGACGGTCTGCGGGCGCTGGGCTGCACCGTCACCCCGGCCGGCAAGAGCCTGACCGTGGCCTGCGGGGCCGACAGCATCGGGCTGCGGCCCATCGTGTTCTGAAGGCAGGCAGGTCTGGAAACGAGGTGGACGGCATGGCCCGTCCACCTCTTGTGCTGTCCGGCCCAAGGCTTGAGCAAGGGTTGACCCTCGCCTCATAAGCGGACGCGGCGGCAACCCCCCGGACGTCAAGTGCGTAATCATAGCTGCAATCGCCCGCACCATCCCAGGGCGTTGTTGACTTCTCAAGGAGGATCCACCCATGAGCATACTTGACCGACTGTCCCGGCTGCTGCGCGCCAACGTGAACGACATGATCAGCAAGGCGGAAGACCCTGCCAAGATTATCGATCAGGCCCTGCGCGACATGCGCGCCGCCTACGGTGAGGCCCGCAGCGAGGTGGCCGAGGCCATGAGCCAGAACGCCAAGCTGGAGCGCGAGGCGAACACCAACCGCCGTCTGGCCGACGAGTACGGCAAGAAGGCCGAGGAAGCGCTGCGCGGCGGCAACGAGGAACTGGCCCGCGAAGCGCTGCGCCGCGCCCAGAATTCCAAGGACCTGGCCCAGGGCTTCGACGAGCAGCGCACCACCCAGAGCAGCACCGTCGATCAGCTCAAGACCCAGCTGCGCGCGCTGGAAGCCAAGATCGACGAGATGGAGTCCAAGAAGTCGCTGCTGGCGGCCCGCCAGAAGACCGCGCAGGCCAGCGAGACCTTGGACCGCGCCAGCGGTTTCAACAAGGCAGGCGGCGCGATGGACGCCTTCGAGGAAATGGAGCAGCGCGTGGCAGGCATGGAAGACCGCAACAAGGCCATGACCGAACTGCGCAGCGAGAACGACATCGACGCCCAGCTGAAAGACCTGGGCCGCGACCGCGACCTGGAAGACGCCATGGCCGCCCTGAAGGCCAAGGTCCACGGCGACTCGGGAGCCAGCAAGGGCTAGTTTCGTCTCCTTTCCCCAAACGGATCTCTCCCCTGCGGCCCGGCGCGGGGGAGTTTTTAGTGGGCACGTGACCCCGCCGTGACGCCCGGCGGCTACACTGTTCGGGACATGAATAAAGTGTACTCAAACGCCGCCGAGGCGCTTTCGGATGTGGTGGCCGACGGGCAGACCGTCGCTGTGGGGGGCTTCGGGCTGTGCGGCATTCCCGAGGCGCTGATCGGGGCGCTGCGCGACAGCGGCGCCAAAGACCTGACGGCCGTGAGCAACAACGCGGGCGTGGACGGCTGGGGCCTGGGCCTGCTGCTCCAGACCCGCCAGATCCGCAAGATGATCAGCAGCTACGTGGGCGAGAACAAGGAGTTCGAGCGCCAGTATCTGGCCGGCGAGCTGGAGCTGGAATTCACGCCGCAGGGCACCCTGGCCGAGCGGATGCGTGCCGGCGGCGCAGGGATTCCCGGCTTTTACACGAAGACCGGCGTGGGCACGGTGGTGGCCGAGGGCAAGGAAGAGAAGGAATTCGACGGCGAGAAATACATCCTGGAACGCGGCATCGTGGCGGACCTGAGTCTGGTCAAGGCGTGGAAGGCCGACACGAGCGGCAATCTGGTGTACCGCAAGACCGCGCAGAACTTCAACCCGGTGGTGGCGACGTGTGGCCGCGTGACGGTGGCGGAAGTCGAGGAGATCGTGGAGACCGGCACGCTCGATCCCGACAGCATCGACACGCCGGGCATCTACGTGCAGCGGGTGGTGCTGAACGCCACGCCTGAAAAACGCATCGAGCAGCGGACCACCCGCAAGGCCGAAGCCACGGCCTCGTCCGCCGCCGGAGAGGAGGTCTAGAGATGCCCTGGAACCGTGACGAGATGGCGGCCCGCGCCGCCCAGGAATTGCAGGACGGCTACTACGTGAACCTGGGCATCGGCCTGCCCACCATGGTGGCCAACCACATCCCGCCGGGCGTGTCGGTGATGTTGCAGTCGGAAAACGGCCTGCTGGGCATCGGCCCCTTTCCCACCGACGACGAGGTGGACCCGGACCTGATCAACGCGGGCAAGCAGACGGTCACCGCGCTGCCCGGCGCGAGCTTCTTCTCCAGCGCCGACAGCTTCGCCATGATCCGGGGCGGCCACATCAACCTCGCCATTCTGGGGGCCATGCAGGTCAGTGAACGCGGCGATCTGGCCAACTGGATGATTCCCGGCAAGATGGTCAAGGGCATGGGCGGCGCGATGGATCTGGTGGCCGGGGTGCAGCGGGTGGTGGTGCTGATGGAACACGTGGCGAAGGGCAACGCCCACAAGATTCTGCAGGACTGCACCCTGCCGCTGACCGGCGTGGGCGTGGTCAACCGCATCATCACCGATCTGGGCGTGCTGGACGTGGCCGAGGGCGGCCTGCATCTGGTGGAACTGGCTCCCGGCGTGACGCTGGAGGACCTCAGGGAAAAGACGGGGGCGGAGGTTCAGGACCGGCGCGCCTGAAAGTCTGACCCGGCCCACAAACCTCTCGGCCATCCGGCTTTCGGCCCCGCCTGCCCGGTGGGGCCGTGACATTGTTCACCCGTCCACCCCCCGCGCACGGCCCGCGCTATGCTGTGTGCGAATGACGGGGCAGGCGAACGGGACGGGAGCAACCACCAAGATGACCACCATCGACGGCAAGTACGGCGTGTTGAGGGAACTGTCGCGGTACGGCAACGTGACGCTCTCCGAGGTCCGGGCCGCCGAGGGCGTGACCCGTCAGGTGGCGTGGTTCGACATCTCCACCCCGGCGGACCGTCAGGCGTTTCATGCCTACCGCTCGGTGCTGCGCGCTCTGAACCCGGCGGGATTGACCGACATCGTGGCGCGGCCCGGCGCGTACTACGCGGTGTGGCAGACGGTGGGGGGCATTCCGCTCGAAGGGGTGCTGGCCCAGCCCAAGAAGCGCCAGGAAACGGTGGACAACATCCGGACGCTGGCCGCCCGGCTGGCCGAACACGGTTACGCCCTCACGGACGCCGACATCGTGGTGGACGGGGACGAGCCGCGGCTCGCCTACCTGCGCGCCCTGCAGTTGCCCCGCACCCCCGAGGACATCGCGGCGCGCAACGCCCCCACCCTGGCGGCCCTGAACGGCGGGCGCATCCGGCGGCCCCGGCAGCCCGGCGCGTGGCTGACCTTCATTCCGGGGCTGCTGTTCCTGGGCGGCGCGGTCTACCTGGGCGCGCAGGCCGCGCAGATCTACCTGAACCCCCCGGTGCGCGAGGTGGCCTCGGTGGGCGGGCAGGAGGCGCGGGCCGCCGCCAGGAAACTGACCGCCGACGGCTTCCGGGTGGCCTACAGCGAGGGCCAGTCGGGCCGGCAGGGCGTCGGCACCATCATCCGGCAGGACCCGCCGGCCGGCACCAACCTGCCGATTGGCCGCCTGATCACGCTGACGGTGAACAACCCCCCGTCCATCGAGGTGCCCAAGCTGGAAGAGCAGAATCTGGAGCAGGCCAGGAACACCCTGAAAGACCGCTCGATGGTGCTGGGCAAGGTGCTGAAGGTGGACGGCACCCTGACCAACACGCCCGAGGGCCGCATCGTCTCGCAGCTGCCCGAGGCCGGGTCGCCGGCCCAGCGCGGCCAGCCGGTGCAGGTGATGGTCAGCGCGGGCATCAGCGGCAAGGAGACGTGGCTGCCCACCCTGACCGGACTGACCGTGGAACAGGCGCGCGAGTACGCCCGCACGGCGGGTCTGGTGGTCACCAAGGTCAGCGAGCAGCCCAGCGATAAGCCGCCCGGCAGCGTGCTGGAGCAGACGCCCGCGCCGTTCGTGCGGGTGGAGGTGGGCGGCCCCGTGACCCTGACCGTGGCGGTGGCCCGCTACAGCGCCCCCAGCCGCGCGACGGGCAGTCTGCCGCTGCCGCCCCCGCCGACTCCCGAAACGGCCACGCCCGAGGTGCCCAGCGGGCCGCAGCCGCTGCCACAGGAGCCAGACCCCGAGCCGTTGCCGCAGGAACAGATTCCGGCCCCGCAGGAACCGCCGGACACCACCGTACCCACGCCGCAGGAGATTCCGGCCACCCCACCCGAGTCGGACACGCCCGACACCAGCGCCCCGGCCACCCGCAGTGTCAGTTTCCAGTACACCTTCCCCACCGACCTGCCTGCCGGAACCTACAGCGTGGTGGTCAGCGACGCCAACGGCGAACGCCAGATCCTGCAGCCCACCGACGCCTCGCAACTGGCCGGACGCAACGCCAACAGTTCGGAGCCTCTGCAGGTGACGGGCGACGCGGTGTTTATCGTGCGGCGCGACGGCGCGGACTATGCGACCGTCGACCCGAACTAGCGCGCCATGATCTATCTGGACTACGCGGCGACCCATCCCATGACCGGCGAGGCTCTGGCCGCCTACGCGCAGGCGGCGGCCCTGCCGGGCAATCCGGCCAGCATCCACGCGGCGGGGCAGGCGGCCCGCGAGACGCTGGAGGAGGGCCGCGCCCGTGTCGCCGCCGCGTTCGGCGTGGACCCGCGCACCGTCGTGGCCAACAGCGGCGGCACCGAGGGCGACAACGCCGTGCTGCTGGGCGTGGCGCGGGCATGGCAGGAGGGGCATGGCGCACCCGGCCACCTGATCACCACGCCCACCGAACACTCCGCCGTGCTGGCCCCGGCCCGCTGGCTGGAAGCGCGCGGCTGGACGGTGTCGTGGCTGACCCCCGATGCCCACGGGCGCTACTCGCCGCAGGAGCTGGAACAGGTTTTGCGGCCCGACACCGCGCTGGTGTCCATCCATCACGCCAACAACGAGCTGGGCACCGTGCAGGACACCCCAGCGCTGGCCGCCCTGGCCGCCGCACAGGGGGTGCCCTACCACAGCGACGCGGTGCAGGCCCCCGGCGTGCTGCCGGTGAATCTGCCCGGCTGGGGCGTGACCTACGCCACCTTCAGCGCCCACAAGTGGGGCGGCCCGCGCGGTGTGGGCTTCGTGTACGTGCGGCGCGGTGCCGAGCTGCCTCCGGTCACCTTCGGCGGCGGGCAAGAGGGCGGAACCCGCCCCGGCACCCAGGACACGGCGGGCGTGTACGCGGCGGGCGTGGCCCTGAGCGCGGCGGAAGCGGAGCGTGAGACAACGTTCGCCCACCTGGGGCAGCTGCGCGAACGCTTCGTGCAGGCCGTCTCCAAGATTCCCGGCCTGCGCGTCAACCACCCGCCCGACGGCAGCCCCAAGGTCGCGTCGGTAACGCTGCCGGGAGCGGACGGCGAGGCGCTGCTGATGAACCTCGATCTGCTGGGGGTGGCAGCCAGCGCCGGCAGCGCGTGCAGCGCCGGAACCATGCAGCCCAGCCACGTGCTGAGCGCGGTCGGCCTGAGCGACGCCGACGCCCGCGCCAGCCTGCGCTTCAGCTTCGGGCGGGCCACCACCACCGACGAAATAGACCGGGCCGCCGCCGCCCTCAGGCAGGCCGCCGAGTGGAGCCGCACCTGAGCCTGCCGGACCACCAGACGGCCGAGCGGCTGCTGCAGGACGCCGCCGCACTGAATCCCGGCGCGTGGGTGGAGCATTCCCGGCATGTGGCCCTGGCGGCACGTTCCATCGCGCAGGCGCATCCCCGCCTTGATCCCGCGCGGGCCTACACGCTGGGCCTGCTGCATGACCTCGGGCGGCGCACCGGGCCGAACCGGGACCGCCACATTCTGGACGGTCACGACTTCCTGATGGAACTTGGCTATGCCGACGCGGCCCGCATCGCCCTGACGCACGCCTTCGTGATTCCTGAGCTGGACACCCTGCAGGGCGAGTGGGACGGCACGCTGGAGGAGTGGCGGCGACTAGACCACCTGATCGCCAGCGCCCGGCAGACCGACGAGGACCGATTGATTCAGCTGTGCGACATGCTGGGGCTGGCGGCGGGCTTTTGCACCGTCGAGGAGCGGCTGGTGGACATCGCCCTGCGCTACACCTTCAACGCCCGCACGCCCGACAAATGGCGGGCCAAGTTGACCCTGAAGGCCGACTTCGACCGCGAATGCGGCGTCAACATCTACCGGCTGCTGCCTGGCCTGACCGAACGCCTGCTGGCCTGAGGTCAATGGAAGCGCGGCTCTCTATACTCGGCGCAATGACAGCTCAGACACGGGAAAGGCGGGCAGATGTGGTGATCGTCGGGGCCGGATCGGGCGGCTGCGTGGCGGCGCGGCGGCTGCTGGACGCGGGACTGCAGGTGCTGCTGCTGGAGGCCGGGGGGCGCGACACCCATCCCTTCATCCGCGCTCCGGCGGGCTTTCCGCGCCTGTTTCGCTCGGCGGTGGACTGGAACTTCCAGACGGTGCCCCAGGCCTGCGCCGATGGCCGACGGTTCTACTGGCCGCGCGGCAAGGTGCTGGGCGGCAGCAGCGCCATCAACGCCACCATCTACATCCGTGGCTCAAAACGCGATTACGACGGCTGGGGCGAGGGCTGGACCTGGGAGGACGTGCTGCCCGCCTTCAAGGGCCTGGAGAACTTTCGCGGCGGGACCTCCGAGACGCGTGGAACCCACGGTGAATTGCCCGTCGGGGCGCGGGCGGCCTCCCACCCGCTGAGCGAGGCCTTCGTGACGGCGGCGGCGGTGGCCCTGCACGTTCCCGAGGCAACCACCTTCAACGACGGCACCCTGGAGGGCGCGGGCCTGCTGGAAAGCAACCACCTGCGCGGCGAACGCTACAGCGCCTTCCGGGCTTTCCTGAAACCGGTGCTCGGTCATCCCAACCTGACGGTCCTGACCGGGGCGCAGATGCTGGAACTGCTGTGGGACGGTCCCAGGACGGCGGGCGTGCGCTTTCGCTGGCAGGGCCGCACGCTGGACGCCCCGGCAGGCGGCGTGATCCTGGCGGCGGGCGCGGTGCAGACGCCGCAACTGCTGATGCTCTCGGGCGTGGGGCCGCGCGCCGAGCTGGAAAAACACGGCTTACAGGTTCGCCAACACCTGCCGGGCGTGGGCGCGGGCCTGCAGGACCACCTGGCCGTTCCGGTGATTTTCCGCTCCCATACGCCGTCGCTGGAGGCCCTGCCGGAAGCCCTGGCCCTGGCCCGCTACCTGCGGGACCGCAGCGGCCCGCTGTCCAGCAACATCGCCGAGGCCGCCGCCTTCGCCCACGCGCGCCCCGGCCTGGACCCGCAGACCGACGAGCCTGATCTGCAGTACCACTTCGGCCCCGCGTATTTCCGGGATCACGGCTTCAGCAAGGCGGCGGGGCATCACTTCAGTGTCGGTCCGGTGCTGGTGGACCCGCACAGCCGGGGGCGCATCACCCTGGCGTCAGCGGACGTGGCGGACGCGCCGCTGATCGATCCGCAGTACCTGAGCGACGAGCGCGACCTGCAGAGCCTGATCACCGGGGTGCGGCTGGCCCGCGAGATCGCCGATACGCCGCCGCTGCTGGCCCACCGCCAGGGAGAGGCGCTGCCCGGCGGCGGCATCCGCAGCGACGCGGCCATCGCCGCCCACATCCGGGCCGAATCGGCGACGCTGTATCACCCCGTCGGGACGGCGGCCCTGGGGGAAGGGCCGGACTCGGTGGTGGACCGGCGGCTGGCCGTGCACGGCACGCAGGGCCTGTGGGTGGCCGACGCCAGCGTCATGCCGCGCATCATTCACGCCAACACCAACGCCACGGCGATGATGATCGGCGCGCGGGCGGCGGAGTTCGTGGCGCAAGGGCTGTAAAGCTCAGCCGTGGAATGGGAGCGTCAATCAGAGGAGTGGCTGGGCCTTACACTCAACGGATTCAGTTGATCTCGAAAAAGTTCATGAGGGTCCATCTCAATGTGCGTCGGCTCAGCCAGGACCTGACGCGCGCTCAGCCTGCTCTTGAGCTGTGGCAGCGGGCGGGCCATGGGGTCAGCCGCTTCATGGATCTGATACGGATTCCGATTGAAAGGTGTTGAAAACACCTGGAAATCCGAGCGAAGCGAGAATGAGGAAAACGGGTTCCGGACGTGGAGTGTAGAGATCGGAGCTGTCCCGATGTCTACACGAAACAAACGGAATCCGTATGAGGTGTCCCCTGCGGCGCGCACTGAATCCGAAGTTTCAACCTCTCGACGCGCCCGGATACGGCGGTCAGCTCGGAAGCATCTGACCCAGCCACAGCTCTCTACGCCTCTTCCTCACCCTCCAGCAGGTAGGTCACGATGCTGCGGCAGTGGGTGAAGCCCATGCGGGCGTACAGGGCGCGGGCGGAATGCAGGTGGTCGTGCGCCCGCACGCGCAGGGTGCGCAGCTCTGGGCGGGTCTGGGCCTCGGCGGCGGCCAGGGCCAGCAGCACACGCCCCAGACCCTGACCGCGCTCGGCGGGATGCACCGCCAGATACGTCACGTCGGCGCGGGCGTCGTCGGGGCTGAATTCCAGCTCGGTGAACCCCACCGGGTGGTCCCCATGCCACAGCGCGACCAGCGCCACCGTGTCGTCGGCAAAGTGCGCGGCGTACTGCTCGGGGGTCCAGTCCAGGCGCCCGGCCCAGGCGTCCTCGGCGGCGCGGTACAGGGCGCGGTACTCGGCGACCGGCAGGCGGTCCGTGGTCCGGTACCCGTCGGGCACGCGGGCATGGCGGGCCACCCGGTCCAGCGGGGCCGAGTAGAACGCCGTGCTGTGCAGCGGCGCGAAGCCCACCTCCTCCAGCGCGGCACGCACCGGCAGGTTGTCGCGGGCGCTGAAGGCGTAGACCGGCTGGCCGTCGGTGTGCTGGGCCGCGCGCGCCAGCAGTGCGCCCACCGGACCCCCCTCGCTGATGGGGCCTTCCAGCACCAGCCCGTCGCGGAAGGGCGACAGCGCGCAGTACGCACGCACGCCGTCGCCGTCCTCCTCGACCAGGCACAGCCCGTCCTCGCATTCCAGATGCAGTTCGCGCGGATCGCGGGAGTCGGGGGCGAAGACCTCACGCTCCGGGGCCGCGTCCATCCAGTGCAGCAGCGAGAGGACGTCGGGGATGTCGGTGGCCTGCATGGAACGGATCATGGTGGTGTCCTCCAGCGGGAAATTACGGTGCGACGTGCGGCGGGGTCAGTTCTATCTCCCAGCCTATGAGCAACCGGTCGGCGCTGTCTGCCCAGCGCGTCACGCCGTTTTTTGCCGCACTGTGCTATATTGCCGCCATGCCCTGAACAGGGTACGACGCCTGCCTCCCCACCGACACGAAGCCGTGTCTGAGGGGCCTTTTCTTTTTAAGGGGCAGGTCAGGTGGTGGCCCGGAACAGAAGAACAGGTGCGGGGAGGCGGGGACCGTTTTTTCGGAGGTGTTCGCCGTGACCAAACAGTCCAGCAAACCGCTTGGGATCAACCACACCCGCCAGGGGGGGCGCCGCAACGCACCCGCAGCGGCGCCCCCCCGTCCGCCGGCCGCGCCGCTGGCCGAGGTGCAGACCGGGACCGACCTGCTGGCCCTGCGTGCCCAGCTGTCGCGGGCTGAGAAGGCCGCCCGCCGCGCCCCCACGCCGCCCGTCCGCGCCGTGCGCCCCGCGCCGGTCAAGCCGCAGCGCGAGGCTGAACTGGCCGGTGTCGCCACCGACGAGTTCAGCCTGGCCCGGGCCCACGCCCGCCTGCGCGACGCCGTCTACGACACGCGTTATCACGTGTGCCCGCACGCCATCGGGCACGCCCGCGCCGAGGGCTTTTTGGAACACGACATCATCAATGTCCTGCTGAGCGGGCGGGTGCGCGCCGTGTACCCGGAAGACCGGCGCTGGCTGGTCTGCGGCACCTTCGAGGCCTGTGGCGTGGCGCTGCCGCTGCACGTGGTGGTGCAGTACTACCGCGACGGCCATCTGGACATCGTGACCGCCTTTGTGCCCAAGCACCCGCACCACATCATCAGCCGCGCCCGGCTGGCCGTGATGCTGCGCTACGACGACCAGCAGATCCGGGCGCACACCAGCACGCCGGGCGCCAAGGCCGGCACGCGCGGGCGGGGGCGCTGGAAACGCTGAGCGGTTGGTGAGCTTCGGCGCCCTGACCCACCCCGCCCGCCTGCTACCCTTGGCCCCGTGACCCGTTCTGGCCTGTCCGACACCATCGCCGCCATCGCCACGGCCCCCGGCAGCGCGGGCGTGGGCATCGTGCGGGTCAGCGGACCGCAGGCGCTGGGGGTGGCCGATGGCATTTTCCGTGGTCAGCGCACACCTTCGGCGACGGGAGGTGGGCGCTTTCTCTTCGGGACGCTGGTCGCGGAGGGCGGCGAGGTGCTGGACGAGGGGCTGTGTCTGGTGTTCCGTGGCCCGCGCAGCTATACCGGCGAGGACGTGGTGGAACTGCAGTCGCACGGCAGCCCGGCGGTGCTGGCCCGCGTGCTGGCCCGGACGCTGGAGCTGGGGGCACGCCCCGCCCGCCCCGGCGAATTCACGCTGCGGGCGTACCTGGCGGGCCGACTGGACCTGGCCCAGGCCGAGGCCGTGTTGGGACTGGTGGAGGCGCAAACCGACGCGGCGCGGCGTCAGGCCAGCCTGGGCCTGTCGGGGGCGCTGGGCGCGCGGGTGGCGCGGGTGGCGGGGGGACTGATCCGTGCGCTGGCCGCCATTCAGGCCATGCTGGACTACCCGGAAGAAGGCGTACCGGATGAGGACCGCGCCGAACCGCTCGGGCAGGCGCAGGCCGAACTGGAGGCGCTGCTGGCCAGCGCCCGCGCCGGGCAGGTCAGCACACGCGGCGCGCGGCTGGCACTGATCGGGCGGCCCAACGCGGGCAAGAGCAGTCTGCTGAACGCCCTGGTGGGCTTCGAGCGCAGCATCGTGACGCCCACCGCCGGCACCACCCGCGATTACCTGGAAGCGGGCCTGGAACTGGCCGGGGTGCCGGTCACGCTGGTGGACACGGCCGGGCTGCGCGAGACCGTGGACGAGATCGAGGCGGCGGGCGTCAGGCAGGCCCGCGCGCTGGCCGAGGCCGCCGATCTGGTGCTGGTCCTGGAAGACGGCAGCGCCGCGCGCGAAGAATTGCCGCTGGACGTGACCGGGACGCCCGCGCGCCTGATCCGGCTCAGGACCAAGGCCGATCTGCCCGCCGCCTGGACGGACCCGGCGGTGCTGGACGTGAGCGCCGTGACTGGCGAGGGCCTGCCCCGGCTGCGCGAGGCCGTGCGCGCGGCCTTGCTGGGCGACGCGGCGCGCGGCGAGGCGTGGCTGACCACCGAGCGGCAGGCGGACGCGGCGCGGCGGGCACTTGGGCATGTGGGGGCTGCCCAGACCCTCCCCGACGATTTGGCCGGCTACGAGTTGGAAGAGGCCCTGCGCGCCCTGGCCGAGATCACCGGGCAGGACGTGCAGGAAGACGTGGTGGACGCAGTGTTTCGCAATTTTTGCGTCGGCAAGTAGGGCGCGGGCGAGTGACGGGCGGAGTCAGCCGTATTTCGCGCGGTGTTCTTTTTTCATGCGCGCGTAGTCCTCGTTGGCTTCCGCCTCGTCCCATTTCGCCTTGAAGATGCGGGCGGACTCGGCCTTTACAGGGTTCTCGGGCTGGCGGGGCAATTCGGCGCGTCCGTGCGCGCCGCTCTGGCCCTTCTTGTCCTCAGGAACGGGGCCAGCGTACTTCTTGCCGCCCTTGTGGTTGGCGTAGCGGCGGGCGCGGGTAAAGCCCATCTGCAAGAACTTGCGGGCCATGTCCGCGCCCACAAAATCGCCGTCTTTCAGGTAGTCCTCGAACATGGAAAAGATGGCCTCGCTGCTCTCGCGGGCCGCGTCCGGCGTGGCGAAGCGCCAGTGGGGCAGGATCTCGCCCTTGTACGGCTGCACCAGCAGCACGCCCTGCTCGCCCCGGCCCACGCGGTACAGCTCCGGGTGGGCCCGCAGGTCAAGGTCCGCGTAGTTCAGGTCATAGTCGAATTTGGGCACTCGTTCGCCTCCAGAGAATGACAAAATGGGCCGCCCAAACGCTCTGGCGGCCCATCTGCTTGCTCAACACCTCAGTTCAGGCGGTCATCGTCCATGATGGCCTGGAGCATCCAGCGGATCATGTCGGTAGTTGCGGCATAACCGTTGTACATGTCCGAGGTGGCCGGATCGTTGGCCTCGTCGACTGCTTGGCTGTCGTCGCGGTAGGCCTTGGACACGCGGGTCAGGTCGCTGACCAGATCGGCCACCTGGGCGCGGGCGTCACGGACCGTCTCGGTGGGCACCTTGACCACGCTGAACCGCTCCAGATCGCTGGGCGCCGCGATGGGGCTGCCGCCCAGGGCCACCAGACGCTCGGCCTGCTCGTCGATGCTGGGAAAGATCTTCTCGATGAACTCGTCGTAGGCCAGGTGCAGGTCGCGGAAGAAGCGGCCCCGGATGTCCCAGTGGTACTTCTTGAATTTCAGGTACAGCGAGATGGTGGTGGCCAGGTTGCGCTGCAGCGTCTCGGACACCGTGTCGAACTCGCTCTCCGTCAGGTAGTTATGGTCCACCAGCGCGTTGAACGGGGTGTCCAGGTGGGCCGCGTCGGCCTTGGCCTCGCCGCCGGGCGTGGCACCGGGCTTGGCAGCCTTCGCCTTACTCGCCTGGTCTGCGGCGCTTTTGCTGGCCTTGCTGGGCGTGGAGGGATCGGCCTTGCTCTTCTTGGTCATGCCCCACGCTACCCCCGCGTCCAACCGCCGGGCCATGTGGATTCCTTTACGCTTGTGTTCCGAAGATGAGTTTGTTGCCCGTCACCTTCATGTGGACCCGGTCTGTTTCCAGCAGTTCGGTCAGGTGGGCACTGACGACGGCGCGATTCAGGACCACGGCCCCGGCGTTGGTCATGGTAACGTCCAGAGAGTCGCAGACGCGGGCCAGCAGTTCGTCGATGCTGGCCGCGCCCGCGTCCACCGCCGCCAGCACCGCTGCGGTCGTGCGCTCGTAGGCGGCCAGATTGACGGCCACCAGCCCCGCCAGGTCATCCGTGGGATCGCCGTGACCCGGTAGCACGGTGCGCACCCCCTCCAGCTCGGCCAGCTTCGCCGCGCTGGCCTTCTGCAACCCCGAGTCGGCGCAGAAGGTCAGCGGGTGCTTGCTCAGGGCGTCGGGGCCAAACAGGGCGTCGGCGGCGTAGAGAACCTCGCCCACGCGCACGGCGTACATCAGGGAGGCGTGCCCGGCCACCTCGATCAGCTCGAGGTCGGCCCCGCCCATGCGGCACAGCCCCGGTTCGGGCGCCAGACGGGCCGGACTGGGCGGCGCCAGCAGAAACTTGCCCTGCAACTCGCGCGGCGGGCGGGCGCCGAACAGCGTGAGCGGCTCCAGAATCGGATGGGTGATGACCGCGTCTTCCAGCGGTGGGGCAAAGATCTTCAGCTCCGGAAAGCGCTTGAGGATAAACGCATTGCCGCCGTGATGATCGGCGTGACTGTGGGTGTTCAGAATGCCGCTGGGCACCAGGCCCGCCTCCGCCACCGCCCGCAGCAGCTTGCGCGCGTGCGAGTCATCCAGGCCGGTGTCGACCAGCAGCGCGTCCGTTTCCCGGCCCACCACCACGAAGCTGTTGACCGCGCCGGGGAAATAGAAGATGCCGGGGGCCAGGGCAATCAGGGACATGGCAGACAGGGTAGCGTGGAGGCCGGAGGCACACCCATGACCCCTGAACCCGCCCCCCCTGAATCCGCAGTCCTCGTGACCCTGGCCGACATTCAGGCCGCCCGGACCCGCCTGAGGGACTGGCTGGGCCGCACGCCGCTGGTCCCCTTTCCGGACACGAACCTGTGGCTCAAGGCCGAGAACCTGCAGCCCACCGGCGCGTTCAAGCTGCGCGGGGCGTTCAACAAGCTGCTGTCGTTGACCCCGGAGCAGCGCGAACGGGGCGTCGTGGCGCATTCCAGCGGCAACCACGCCGGGGCGGTGGCCTACGCGGCGCGGGCGCTGGGCCTCCGGGCGGTGGTGGTCATGCCGGCCGGCGCGCCGCAGACCAAGCTGGCGGCCACCCGCGCGTGCGGCGCGGAAATCGTGCTGGTGGGCAACGCCAGCGAGGAACGGGCGGCGAAGGCCGCCGAGCTGGCCCAGGCACGCGGGCTGACCCCGGTGCCGCCCTACGACGACCCGCACATCATCGCCGGGGCCGGGACGGTGGGCCTGGAACTGCTGGAGGACTGCCCTGACGTGGGCACGGTGCTGGTGCCGGTCAGCGGCGGCGGCCTGATCTCGGGGGTGGCGACAGCCATCAAGGCGCTGCGTCCGGACGTGCGCGTGATCGGCGTGGAACCCGAACTGGCCGCGGACGCCCAGGCCAGCCTGCGGGCCGGGCAGCGGGTGGCGTGGCCCGCCGACGAGGTGGCCCGCACCCTGGCCGACGGCCTGCGCGTCACGACGCTGGGCGAGCTGACCTGGGCGCACATCCGCGCCCACGTGGACGACATCGTGACCGTGAGCGAGGCGCAGATGCGGCGGGCGGTACGCGACACGGCCCTGCACGCCCGGCTGGTGGCCGAACCCAGCGGCGCGGTGACGGTGGCCGCAGCCTTATACGGCGGGCACCGACTCCCCCCCGGCCCGGTGGTGGCGGTGGTCAGCGGCGGCAATCTGGACGCGGCGACGCTGGTGGAATTGCTGGCCGCAGACCGCTGACGCCGGCACGCAGACTGGCCTCGCCGACCCTTCACCGAACTTTGAACTTGACCAACCATCATGCTTTAAGAGTTAAAGTAACCCCCTATGGAATACCGCAATCTGGGCAGGAGTGGACTGAAAGTCAGTGAAGTCGCGCTGGGCGGCTGGGAAACCTACGGCATGGGCGTCGACGACCAGAAGATGGTCCGCGACATCGTGACCGCCGCTTACGACGGTGGCGTGAACTTCTTCGATCAGGCCGACATCTATGCGCGGGGCCGCAGCGAGGAACTGATGGGCGCGGTCCTGAAGGAACTGCCCCGGCACACGCTGGTGATGTCCAGCAAGGTGTTCTGGCCCATGAGCGACGACGTGAACGACCGCGGCCTGAGCCGCAAGCACGTGCTGGAAAGCATCGACAAGACCCTGAAGCGGCTGGAGACCGACTATCTGGACATCTACTTCGCGCACCGTTACGACCCCGACGTGCCGATGGAAGAGATCGTGATGGCCTTCGATCAGGTCGTGCGCGACGGCAAGGCGCTGTACTGGGGCACCTCGATGTGGCCTGCCGCCCGCATCGCACAGGCGGTGGAATTCGCGCGGGCCAACGGGCTGCACGGCCCCGTGACCGAACAGCCGGAATACTCGATGCTGCGCCGCGAGCGCGTGGAAAAGGAAATCCTGCCCTACACGGCGGGCGCGGGCATCGGCCTGGTGGTCTGGAGTCCGCTGGCGATGGGCCTGCTGACCGGCAAGTACGACGACGGCAAGCCCGAGGGCGCCCGCCTGACCGAGAAGGAAAACTGGGGCAAGAACTTCCTGACCGAGGAGAACATCCAGAAGGTGCGGGACCTGAAGCCGATTGCCGACGATCTGGGCATCACGCGGGCACAGCTGGCGCTGGCGTGGCTGCTGCGCCAGCCGGGGGTCAGCAGCGTGATCACCGGGGCCACCAAGGTCAGCCAGATTCAGGACACCGTGAAAGCGGGCGGCGTGCGCCTGAGCGACGACGTGCAGCAGAAGATCGAGGACATTCTGAACCCGGCGTAAGCGAAAAAAATCCCTGCCGGCCCTCTCCTGCGCGGAGGGGGCTTTCTGGTGCGGTCAGGCGGAGGTTCAGCGCACGTCGTCCCACAACGCCAGCGTCGTGCCCACGATCACCGAGGCCAGCGCCAGGAAAAAGACCACCCGGCCCAGCGGCCCGGCCAGAGTCAGCGCGTCCCAGCTGACCAGCAGTTGCCACCAGTCATGGGTGTCGGGATCCCCCGTGATCAGGTCCAGGGTGCGGGTGGGCGCGTCGCGGATGTAGGCCGAGACCCCCGCAAAGGACTGCCCCAGCCACAGCGTCACGATGCCCGCCGCGTAGCGGTCCCCACGCCGCAGGAAAGCGGCGATACAGGCGGCAGGAATCAACAACTGAAACACGCTGCCGCCCAGCAAGGTGACGGTCTCCCCCGCCCCCATCAGCAGGACGTGACCCGCCTCGTGGAAGATCAGGTTGACCAGATCAAGCGGGTGGTTCTGGAGGGGATGCAGGACGCCAGGGACAATGAAGACCAGGGCCAGGGCCAGCCCCGCAATGCGCGCCGCCCGGCGCTGAAGCGGCGTCAGGTGCCTGGCCCCCTGCACTTCAGGCCCGGTCACGCAGCCACGCCAGCAGCAGGTCTTCTACCAGTTCGCTGACGCTCTCGGCAGGATCGCCGTCGTTCCTGACTTCGCGCCACACGGCCCGCAGTGTTTCCTTGCGGATGTAGACGATTTCCACGCGTTCGCCGGATTCACCCTTGGGGCGGCCCTCGGGGGCGGCCTCGCGGCGTTTGCTCCTGCTCCCCTTCTTCGGTTGGCGGTCCAGGTAGTCGAAGCGGCCCATCAGGCGGTCCTCACAGCAGTTCCCGCGAGAGGGCCAGGATGTCGGCCCAGGCCACTCGGGCGCGGGCATCCCGCACGTCGCGGGCCAGCGTGCCCGATTCGGCGGCCTTCTGGTAGGCGGCGTACTGGCGCACCAGCGTGTTGCAGACGGTCAGGCCCTCGTCGCGCAGGTTCTCGCGGGCGTCCTCCCCGGCGCGGCCCACCGGCGGCACGCGGGTCAGCACGATGCGGGCTTTGCGGCCCCCAGCCGAACCGACGCCCTCGCCGGTCAGAAAGTCCAGCAACTCGCGGGTGGAGTCCAGTTCCAGCGCACTCACGCCGGACGGCACCAGGATCAGGTCTGCCCGCTCCGAGAGGCGGCGCAGTTCCTTGCGCTTCGGGCGCCCCTCGGTGTCGATCACGGCGACGTCAGCCGCCGCCAGTCGCTTCGGTTTCACGTCGTCCGGGGCCAGCACGGGCAAACCCAGTCCATCCTCCGCACGCGCTGCCCAGCGCAGGCTGCTGCCCACGCGCCCGTCCTCGTCGATCAGCACGGTGGCCAGGCCGCGCTCGGCAAACGCCCCCGCCAGATGGACCGCCAGCGTACTCTTGCCCACGCCTCCCTTCTCGGACGTGATGGCAAGGACGCGGGGCATGGCCGGAGCGTAGCAGACGGGCCGGGGAATTGCGTCAGGCATGATGGGGGCATGGACATGGACACTGAACGTCTGGACACGCTGATGGCCGCCGAGGTGTACTGGACGGCGCTGGCGATGAAACAGCAGGGCAGCCGCTTTTACCGCGCCATCGGCGAGGCATTGGAGGCCGCCGACGTGCCCAACCGCCGCCTGATCTATCAGACCTGGCCGGACGCCGTATGGGACTTCTACCTGCGCGGTCTGCGCCTGGAAGCCGGGGAATCCTCACCGTCCTGGGGCTGAGGGTCCGGCTGATAGAGGGCGGCGGAAAACGCCGTGCGAATCAGCGTGCCCGGGGTCCGGAGGGGGCCGCTGGGACGATTCTCCTGCACGCGCCGCCGCTGCCCGGCTTTTCTGGCCTGCGCCTCCCGCTCGGTGCCGCCGTCCGGCTGACCGACCACGCCCAGAAACAGGGCACGGAACACGGCGTACAGCGAACTGAGGACGTTTCGCACCCTCAGCCTCGGCCCTGCCCGTTGGGCCGACGCTGGAGCTGTCCTCTGGCCTGCCGCCCACCAGCACAGGCGAGGAATGTTCTGGCGTCCATGCCCGGATCAAGGCCGTTCCTGAACATCGCTCTCCAAGCGGAGGTCCACAGCAGCCGGGGCGGCCCGCCTGGGCGGCGCACGCCTGATTCTGCGAAGGGCTTCATCTTCTGTCTTACGCGCTGGGGGCCTTGCGCGTTCCCGCACTAGACTCCGGAGCATGAGCGACCCATACGATTCTTCCTCCAAACCCACTCTTATGGCCGTCTTTGCCCACCCCGACGACGAGGCGTTCTCCGTGGGCGGCACGCTGACGCATTACGCGCGCCGGGGCGTGCGCGTGCAACTGGTCTGCGCCAACCGGGGCGAGGCCGGCAAGATCACCGTGCCGGGCATGACCGTGGCCGACCTGGGCCAGCAGCGCGAGCAGGAACTGCGCGAGGCGTGCCGGGCGCTGGAAATACCCGAACCCATCTTTCTGGATTATCATGACTCGGGCCGCTACGAGCGCACCCGCCACGACGATCCGCTGGCGATGATGAACGTCACGCCGCTGGACATCGAGGTCAAGTTGCGCGCCGTCATTGCCGAATACCAGCCGCAGGTGCTGGTGACCTTCGATCCGCACGGTGGGTACGGCCACATCGATCACCTGCAGATCAACCGGGCCGCCACCGCCGCCTTTTTCAGCACGGGCGTGCTGCCCTACGGCGGGCCGCAGCGGCTGTACTTCACGGCGCTGAACGTGGAGGCCGCCAGAGGGCTGTCGCGCATGGGCCAGGATCTGGACCCGGAGATTTACGGGGTCTCGGAAAACACCGTGGCGGTCCGCATGGACGTCAGTCCCTACCGTGAGAACAAGAAGGCCGCGCTGGCCGCCCACGGCACCCAGATGGGGCCGAACAGTCGCCTGGGCCAGATGTCGCAGGAGGAGCGCGACGAGATGGAAACCCGCATGCTGGGGTCCGAGAATTTCAGCATCGGCGGCACGCGCACACCGATTAAGAACTGGCCGCTCAGGGGGCTGTTCGACGGCGTGGCAGGGGGAGAAGGTTTAGACGACTGACCCCGTCAGACGCGGTGGCTCCGTTGCGCGGATCGGCGCCTACAACGTGCCCAGCCGCCGCGCCGCATCGGCCGCCGCTTCCGCACCCCAGACGGCGGCGGCGACGTGCAGGGCAGCGTGCAGGGCCGGAAAGCCGCCCGGCGTGGTGCAGAGGTTCGCGTCGGTCCAGACCTCGCCTGCATGCACGTCGCCCGCGCCGTGGCCCCACAGGGTGTCGGCCAGGTCTGCCGACCCACCTACCTCGCGCCCGGACAGCAGGCCCGCCTCGCCCAGCAGCAGCAGACCGCTGCCGCTTGCGCCGGTGGGCAGGGTGGCATGGGCCGAGAGAAAGGTTTTCAGCAGTGGATCGCGGGCCGCCTTCAGGGCGCCGGGGCCGCCGGGCAGCAGCAGGGCCGCCGGTTCCGGCAGGGCGGCGTACAGCACGTGCGGCGTGCTGACCAGGCCCCCGGCGGTCACGATGCTGGCGCGCGAGCGGTTGACCGTGACCGACGCGCCCTCGCCGCCACACAACCGGCAGACCGTGACCATGAGGCCCAGTTCCAGCTCGCTGACGCCCGCGTAAACGGGAATGGCGACGATGGGGCCGCCCGTCTCCTGCTCTGCGGACTGCGCCTCGGAGTCACTCACGGCGAAGTGGCGGGGGCCAGGGACCGCAGCCGGTACTCGCGGCGGGCCAGGGGCGGGGCAACCTGACCGTCCTCCATCAGCGCGTCGGCCGCGTCTTCCGACAGGCGCTCGATGCGCAGCAGGTAGGCGCGCAGACTGGCCGGGCCATCGAAACGGCGGGGGTGGGTGTCCCCCTCGGTCAGCAGATCGAGCCAGCCGATCACAGCTCTCTCAGATCCTCCCAGAGTTGCCAGCCCACGCCCTCCGGGGTGCCGTCCAGCAACGGTCCCAGGGCCTGCGAGGCGGCGCTGGCGTCCTCGTGAAGCTCGGTGTTGTCGGGGCGCTCGTCGTACACCCTCAGCACCGTGAACTGGTAGAAGACCTGGGAGGCGGTGGGTTCGCCGTTCTCGAAAAAGGCAAACGGCGGATTGACCGTGTCCCACAGCACATGGGCGCTTTCCTGCTCGGCCAGGCCGGGGGGCGTGGGCAGGTCCAGCTCACGCGGCAGGAAATGCTCCAGATCGATGTCGGCGTCCTGGGCGTGCCAGATGTAGCCTTGCAGCAGACGGATAGCGGCGCGGCCTCCGGCCTGCGGTTCGGTGGGACTCACGCCCCACAGCATACCTGCTCGGCGCGCGAGCGGGGGCTTATGGCGCAGGCCTCTGTACCGGACATCTTAGCTTCAAGCCGCTCCTGATGCGTGAAACGGCGTGCTCAGTAGCCTGACCAACTCAGGTAACTCGGGCAGGTTCCACCGCAGCGCATGGCACAGCTGTTCCGCGCCAT
>NZ_VDMO01000027.1 GCF_006335125.1 Deinococcus radiopugnans ATCC 19172 | reverse complement strand
ACAGCGAGGCCGTCCACGTTTGGTGCGCTTGACGGGTTGGGGGAGAAGGGGCGCCAGGACGGCCCACTGATTGTCGTTCAGCCGCATCGCCAGAGTGTGCCGCTCCCTGGGGCGGCACACTGTTATCCAATTTCCGGATGACCTCTACTCCGCACTGTGACAGCCCCGTTGCTGAAGGGGAAACGTCGCCCCCGTCTGCATGCAGATGGGGGCTTCGAGAGTGTCGAGTTCATTCAGGGCGTCCTCGCCCGTGGCCTGGACATCGTGGTCGGCGTGCGCTGCTCCCGGAAATTGGAGGATGGACGGCAGGTCCGTGACCTGAGGGTGCGGGGGAGTCTGGTCCAGCCCACCGGGCTGGATCAGCCCATGTGCGTTTCCTGGGTCTGGCTCTACCGCAACACCGAGCCAGAACAACGCTTCGTGATGTCCAATCTTGATCTGGGGGGCAAGTACCTCGCCCGCGTTGGGAAGCGCCGTTGGCGAATCGAGGCCTGCTTTAAAACGGTCAAGGGGAGATTCGGTCTTGAACGTTTCGCCCAGCACAGCAAGCAGGGGGTCATGCGCTGGTGGTGCCTCTCTGGGATGGCCTTCTTGCTCTGCCATCTCCAGAACCTCGATCTGCCCGTGGAGGGAGCAGGCACGTGGCCCGACTGGGGCGAGCTGGCGAGAACCGTACGGTTCTCGTTCGTCCCCGAAGTGCGTCGTCAAGCCCTCCAACTGGAGCTGGACGCGCTCGACGCCTTTCAGCACGCACTTCTCGCCCCCTCAAAATAAACTGCAAGATGTCAGAGAAGAAACCACTGACAACGCCCTGCAATCCACGCTGGAACGCCTGGCAGCCTGGACACCGCAGGCTGTGGCGGTGGAACTTCTGCCGGGCGACGTGGTGCAGGGCTACCAGCTGGAGGGTGGGCTGTACGCCGGTCTGCAGGTGGGCGGCTCTCCTGCGGCGTTGCGGCTGGAGGCGGGGGCGCGAAAACACCGCACCTGGAGTCGGGCCGAGGCTGAGGCGCTGGCCCTTCACCCGGACACGGCCCCCGCCGAACGTGTGCTGGCCTGGCTGGTGGCGCTAGAGCCAGCAAATGCGCTGCTGACCTGGACGCCAGACCTTCAGCTGCCGCCGGATCTTGCCGCAGGCCTGCAGGAATACACGGATCACAAGGGCGAGATTCAGCGTCTGGCCGTGCCGCTGGCCCGTCAGCTGGGCCAGACCCGGCTGCACCACTTTGATGACTTCACGACGAACGCGGCCCTTCAGGAGCGGTTAAAAGTCCTCCCCGAACTCTGGGAGGACGAGGCGTTCATGGCGGGTATTCATTCGTCCCCGGCCATGACGGAAGGTGACGAGCATTTGCAGCGGGCCAACGCTGCTGGGGACTACTGGGCTTACTTGAAGTACGCCAACGGCCCCCGGTGGATCGCCGACAGCGAAACCCTGGAAGTCGGCTCGTATCTGGGGCGGTCCCTGCCCGGCGGCGAACACCGCACCCAGGTCGCGGACTGGAATGCCCGCAACATCTTCATGGCGGCGCGGCTGCGGCACATCACGGCGCTATTTCCTGGTGGACGCGTGCTGGCGCTGGTGGGGGCCGCCCATAAGGGGCCGCTGGAAGCGGTGCTGTCGGCCATCGCTCCGGATCTGCGTCTGGTGGAGTTGTCGGAATTGGAGGGGGGTTAGCGAGCGTCTGGTCCGTACTGCGCCAGAAACGCCGCCCGACTCAGGATGCTCAGCCGCGGCTCGGCCACTTTCGGGGCGCCGCTGTAGCCCCAGCGCATCACGCGCGCCCACAGACGCAAGCGTCGGGCGTCGGCAGGCGGCAGGTCGTAGGTTTCAAAGCCCATCACCGCCATCAGCGGCGAGACGGCGCTGATGCAGAAGATGAATTGCGCGCCCCGCAGGTCGGGCCGGTTCAGCAGATCGGCGGCCACCAGCCGGTAATCCCGCTGCGCCTGCCGGATGCTGGGCCGGCTGATGCCCAGATCCACCATCAGGGGATTGTTGACGTGGAACTCGGCGCAGGGTGCGCCCTTCGGAACCGGGGTGCCGTCGGCCAGCGTGACGCCCTCCAGCGGAAAGGCCACGGGGCCGGTGCGAAAGAGGTTGTCCGCCCGGCCCGCCGTGGGCTGAATGCGGCCCACCCGGTCGAACACATGGTCTAGCGCGATAAAGGCCCGCCGCCGCAACGCTGCCCCATCCACCGGGGCCGCACCTTCCAATTCAGAGACGGTCTTGAAGGTGTAGCCGCGTGCCTTCAACTCCTGCAACAGCCCTGGCAGCATGGGCACGGTGTTGGCTGCTCCTGGCCCGGCGTCGTGCAGGACGACGACGGCGCCGGGGCCAGCGCGGAGCAGCAACCGCTCTCTCACCCCGTCCGGCGTCTGTCCCGCCTGCCAGTCCTGGCCCTCCACGCTCCAGTGGACGCCGCGCACCCCGGCCGCCCGCTGGCCCAGCACCGTCGCCAGGGTGTACGCGCCGTGCGGTGGACGGTGATGCTTAATCGGCTGTCCTGTGGCGTTCGCGGTTCGCCTCACGGCCCGAACCACATCCAGGAATCCGCCCCAGGGCGTGCGAATCCAGGCATGCACGTGTTTGTCGGCATGGGCGGCCACCTCGTGTCCCTCGGCCAGCATCCGGGCGATCAGCTGTGGATGCTCTGAAGCCCGGCCTGCAAGCACGAAGAAGGTGGCCCGCGCGCCCACGGCCTTCAACGCGTCCAGCACGGCGGGCGTGGTCACGGGGTCTGGCCCGTCGTCGAAGGTCAGGGCCAGCTCACGCCGCCCCCGACGGCCCTCGCGGATCAGGCCCAGGTTGGCGAACTGCACGGCCAGCACGGGCAGGACCAGATACGCGCCCAGGGCGGCGAGGGGAAGGAGCCGGGGCCGCCTGCCCCCCTGCTGCCCCCTCTTCCCCTGGCTCACCGGCCCAGTCTCCGCAGCAGCGCCGCCGCCACCCGGTCAGCCGCGTCCGGCCGGCTGATCTGGCGGGCACAATGATTCATGCGGGCATGCTCATCCCCGTCCAGCACCCGTAGAACGGCGGGCCGGAGCTGATGCAATTCCCGCGCCCACAACGCCGCGCCGTGGCGCTCCAGGTAGTCGGCGTTGTGTTCCTCCTGACCGGGAATCGGCTGGTGAATGACCTGCGGCACGCCCAGCGTGGTGGCCTCGGCCACGGTCAGGCCACCGGCCTTGCCCACCACCAGATCCGAGGCGGCCAGCAGTTCGGGAAAATCGCTGGTGTGCCCCAGCTGATGCAGGGTGGCCCCGCCGTGCTGGGTCACCCCCCGCGTCCTGGCCCCGGCCAGCACCAGCACCTGCACGCGCCGTCCCAGGCCGGCCAGTTCGTTCAGGACCGGTTTCAGGGCGCGGTAGGTGCCGGTGCCGCCGCCCGAGATCAGGATCAGGGGCAGGTCCGGGTCCAGCCCGTGTTTGAGGCGCAGGGCCGCCTTGTCGGCCCCGATCAGGGCGCGGTAGGCCGGGGCAATCGGAATGCCCGTGACCTCCACACTGTCCGGCGGAATGCGCCAGCGGGCCATCTGCTCGCGGGCCTCCTCGGTGGCCACCAGCAGCAACTCGGCCTCGGGCCGCGCCCAGTGGTGGTGGACACGGTAGTCGGTGACGATCAGGGCATTCAGAAAATCCACGCCCAGCCGTTGCCGGGCGGTGTTGGACAGCGCGACGGTGGTGGGGTAGGAGCCGACGACGACCTCCGGCGCCACCTCCTGCACGTCGCGGGTCATGCCGCGCAGGCCCAGCCAGCCGAAGGTGCCGGTCAGCGCCCTCGGCTCGGTCTCGGAGTCGGTCCAGTCGTAGAACGCCCGGTACATGGCGGGGGCGTGGCGCAGCCACAGATCGTAGGTGCCGGCGGTCACGGCCCGCTCGACGGGGTTCAGGTAGGCCAGAAAGTCGGCGTGTCGGGCGGCCAGGTCCACGCCCGCCGCCCGTAGCGCCTGATCCAGCGCGTCGTTGGCCTGGTGGTGCCCGCTGCCGAAGGACGCCGAGAGAATCAGTGCCCGCAGCTCTGTCCGGTCTGTCATGTCCGCCTCAGCAGCCACAGCCCCGCTCCGGCAAAGACGATGTTGGCCAGCCATACGCCCAGTTCCGGCAGGGCAGGCAGCGCCGCCGCCACCGTCAGGCCCACGAAGAACAGCAGGTAATACGCCACCGCGATCAGCAGCGCGATGCCCAGACTGACGCCCAGCGTGCGCCCGAAGCGCAGGGCAAAGGGCAGTGCCGCGAGTGCCAGCACCAGATTGCCGAAGGGCAGCGCCAGCTTGCGGTTCAGGTTCAGCCGCGCGGCCTGCCGTTCGGCGTCCCTCACGTCAGGAGCGGTCAGCGCCGTGATCAGCTCCGGCCAGCCCTGCGCGTCCGCCCCGATGGCGTCGGCGTAGGCCGCCAGCGTCTGCTTGCGCGACAGCCCGGTGTCCACGTTCAGCGTGTCGCTGGCCGCCCCTGGAATCACCACGCTGGGAAACACGTCCTGCACCGCCGCGCGGAAGGCGGCCGGATCATTCTCCGGCACAGCGGAAAGTCGCGCCGCCGCCGCGTAGTCCACCGTGTAGACGGTGTAGCCGCGCAGCGAGAGCAGGTTGTTCTCGAAGGTTCCGGCGTCGGCGAAGATCAGGGTGGCCCGCCGGCCCGCCTCTGCCGACCACTTCTCGACGCGCACATTCTTCAGCTCGCGGGTGGCCGGGTCGTAGCCGCCCAGCGCCAGCGTCAGGCCCGCGCCCAGGTCCACCGTTTTGCCCACCAGCTGCGACAATCCGGCCCCGGTCAACCCGTCCCAGTACAGCCCACGCGTTTCCACGTTGGCGCGCGGGGCCACCCACAGGCTCAGCCACACGGCCAGCGCCGTGACCAGCGCGGCCACCACGCCCACGGGCCGCGCCACCCGCCCCAGGCTGATGCCCCCCGACTGCACCGCCACCAGTTCACGCTCGGTGCTCATGCGACCGAAGGCCACCACGGTCATCAGGACCACGGCCATCGGAAAGACCTTGACCAGCGTGTCCGGCACCTGCAGGGCGATCCAGCGCCCGATCAGCGTCACCGGCACCCCGGTCAGCCACTGGCTGGAGATGAAGAAGTACCCGAAGCTCAGGACCGCCGTGAACAGCAGCGTGCCGGCCAGCAGCGGCGGAAGGAGCTCGGCGGTGACGGCGCGGGTCAGGCGGGTCATGGGGCGCCCGTGGTGGGGGAGGCGGGACGCGGGAGGCGGGACGCGGTGAACAGCTCCTCCCGCGTCCCGCGCACCGCGCACGGCGCTCGGTTCACCCCTTGCCCACCGCGAACAGGATCGTGGCCTCCGCCGCCACCTGCCCGTCCACCTCCGCGCGGCAGGTGGTCTTGCCCAGGCCCCGGCGCATGAATTCCAGCTTGGCGTGCAGGTGCAGCGTGTCGCCGGGCACCACCTTGCGCTTGAACCGCGCGCCGTCCACGCCCGCCAGGTAGCCGATGGTGCCGGGTTCCAGAGCCTCGTGCATGCAGAAGAAACTGGCCTGCGCCAGCGCCTCGACGATCAGCACACCGGGCATCACCGGTTCGCCAGGGAAGTGGCCGGTAAAGAACGGCTCGTTCACGCTCACGTTCTTGATGGCGTGAACCTCGCCGTTCTCGACATTGAGTACACGGTCGACCAACAGAAAGGGAAAGCGGTGCGGCAGGGTCTTCATGACCTCTTGAATCAGGATGGGTTGCATGGGGGAACTCCTTGGGGGCGCGGCTGGCCGGAAGAAGGCTCTGGATGCTCCTCCTTGCCGTCCCGCAGCGCTGCTTAACGGCGCAGGTAGTAGTCGCTGGACACCAGACTGTCGCCCAGCACGGCAAGCATGTCCAGCGCCATGCCGGTGCCCACGGCCACGGCCTCCACGGCGTTCTCGGCCACGGAAACGGGAATGCCGGTGGTCTGACGCAGCAACTCGTCGAAGTTGCGCAGCAGGCTGCCGCCGCCAGTCATCACGATGCCCCGGTCGATGATGTCGCTGACCAGTTCGGGCGGGGTGATCTCCAGCACGCGCTTGACCCCCTCCACGATGCGGGTCACGGGTTCGGCCAGGGCTTCGACCACGTCGCGGCTGTCCAGGCTGATGGTGCGGGGCAGGCCGTTGATCAGGTCCCGCCCGCGCACCTCGGCCACCAGATTCTCGGCGTCGTCGACCAGCATGGCGGCGCCCACCTTGACCTTGATCTCCTCGGCGGTGCGCTCGCCGATCAGGACGTTTTCCTTGCGGCGCACGTAGCGGATGATGCTCTCGTCGAATTCGTTGCCTGCCACGCGCATGGACTCGCTGACCACGATGCCGCCCAGCGAGATCACGGCCACGTCGCTGCTGCCCCCGCCGATGTCCACCACCATGCTGCCCAGCGGCTCGGTGATCTTGAGGCCCGCGCCGATGGCCGCCGCCAGCGGTTCCTCGATGAGAAAGGCCCGTTTGGCATTGGCGTTCAGGGCCGCCCGCAGCACGGCCCGGCGCTCCACGTCGCTGACGCTGCTGGGCACGCCCACCATCATCTGCGGCTTGAACCCGAACAGCCGCCCGGCGTTGCCCTGCACCTTGGCCAGGAACATGGTGATCATCTTCTCAGTCAGACCCTCGTCGGCGATCACGCCGTCCTTGATGGGCCGCACCGCCACGATGCCGCCGGGGGTGCGCCCGATCATGCGGTACGCTTCCTCGCCCACCGCCCGGACCTGCTTGCTGTCGCGGGTCATGGCGATGACGCTGGGTTCCTGCAACACCAGCCCCCGGCTGCGGGTATAGATCAGAAACGTCGCCGTTCCCAGGTCAATTCCAATGTCTTCTGACAGCCTCACTCTCTGCACCCTCCGGTCAAAACGCACTGATCGTATCACGCACTACAGGCGCTTCCCGGCCCGGTTCCATGAGTGTTTCAGGATGGGGTGGAAGGGTGACGGATTGAAGTCGGGGCGTCCGTTCCGCGCTACAGGCGCCGCGCCAGGTAGTCAGTCAGCAGGCGGTAGCTGCGGGTCTTTCCGGCGATGTCGCCCGCGCCGTGGCCCTCGTCGGAAAATTCGACGTACTCGAAGTCACGGCCTTCCTGGCGCCCGTTCGCCAGCAGCGCGTCGCGGAAACCTCTGGCCTGATTGATCGGGCAGCGGGGATCGTTGGTGCCGTGCATCATGAACAGGTGCGCCTTTAGATCGGCGGCGTGGGTGATGGCACTGCGGTCCCGCCACAACTCGGCGTTCTCTACCGGATCACCCATCATGGTGCGGAAGTAGTAGCCCAGTTGCGGCATCACGCGGCTGTTGTCCTCGTACAGCCTGTGCAGGTCGGTGATGCCCACGATGGGCACGCCCACCTTGAACAGATCGGGTTCTTTCACCACCGCCATGTAACTGAGGTAACCGCCGTAGCTGCCCCCGAAGATGCCCAGGCGGGTGCCGTCCACCTCTGGCAGCGATTTCAGGTATTCCGCCCCGGCGGCGATGTCGGCCAGGTCGCGCCCGCCCCAGTCCAGCAGGTTGGCGTCGCGCCACGTCACGCCGTAGCCGGTGCTGCCGCGCACGTTGGGGCACAGCACCAGGTAGCCCTGATCGGCCAGAAACTGCGCCTGCGCGTCGAAGCCCCGGAAGAACTGCGCGGTGGGGCCACCGTGCGCGTGGATCAGGGCGGGGGAGGTTTTGCCGTCCTCCAGCTCGCGCGGCCGGTAGAGGATCGCCGGCACCTCCAGCCCGTCCGCCGTGGGGTAGCGGACATACTCGCCCGGCACGAAGTCGGCGGGATCGACGTCGCCGTATTCGGCGTCCAGCAGCACCTCGGTGGTGTCGTCGGCCAAGTGGTACAGCAGCACCTGCGGGCGGGTGGTGGAGGTCACGTAACTGAACAGCAGGTGGCTGCCGCCGTGCGCGAACTGCGTGCCCACCGCCAGACCGGGCGGCAGCTTCAGCTCGCGGGCCTCGCCCGTGGCCGTGTCGTACAGCACGGGCGTTAGTGTGCTGTCCACGTTGCGAATGACGCTCAGCCAGCGCCCATCCGGGGAGAACTGGCCCGCCGTTTCCTCGATGCGCTCGTCGGCAGGGGTGAGCCACTGCACTTCGCCCGTCTCCACCGTGAGCAGACCCACCCGCCGATTCCCGTCTGCGTCGCTGTTGGCGGCCACGCGCTTACCGTCCGGGTGCCACTCGCCCACGCTGTCCTGGCTGCCCTCGCGCACGCGCAGCACGCGGCGCAGGCTGGAACCGTCGGCGCTCAGCACGTAACCGTCGGTGTTTCGTAAATCCGCGCTCTCGTTGGTGGTCAGGGTCAGCCGCGTGCCGTCGGGACTCCAGGCGGCGGCCTGGGTGGCATTGGGCAGGGTGGTCAGCACCGTCCAGGCCGCCTCTCCCTCTTTTTCAAGGTCATAGACCTGCACGTTCATCTGCCCGCCGCGCGTGCTGTTGACCAGCAGCCGCGTGCCGTCGGGGTGCGCGTCCACCGCGTAGTCCATGCTCTGCGGCGCGTGCTGAAGGGCCGTGACCTCGCCCGACGCCAGCGCCAGAGTGAACAGCGCCTGCCGTTCGTCGCCGTCCTGATCGCGGCTCAGGAAGATGCGCGAGTCGTCCGTCGCCCACACGAAGCCCGCGCGGATGGCTTTGGGGGCCTGCCCATCGGTGACCTGCCGCTGCTCGCGGGTCTTCAGGTTCAGCGTGTACAGCTCGAAGCGCCCCGTCCAGTCAGCGTAAAAGGCCACCTGATCGCCGCCGCGAGAGACGTTGAGGGCCGAGACCGTCGGCAGGGCCGCCAGGGCTTCCAGGGAGATGCGTTGGGGCATGTGAGGGAGTGTTTCATACCGGGCCGGGGGCACGGCGCGGGAAGCATGGTAGGCCAATCGGCCTAGCGGGGCAGCTAGCGTCCCTGCGCTACCCTCACGCCATGACCTCCACACCCGCCACGGACACCGCATGGGAAGCCCTCCAGACCCGCTGGCAGGAACTGGCCGATCTGGGCGGCATCGGCTCGCTGCTGGGCTGGGACCAGAGCACCTATCTGCCCGCCGGGGCGGCGGCGGGGCGCTCGCGCCAGCAGTCGCTGCTGTCGCGCCTGGCCCATGCCCGCGCCACCGACGCCGAGTACGGCAGGCTGCTGGACGGGGCGCAGAACCGCAGCGATCTCTCGCCCGCGCAGACGCGCATGGTGGCCGTGGCCCGCAAGAACTTCGAGGAGGCCACCCGCCTGCCCGCCGATTTCGTGGCCGCCTGGAGCCAGCACGGCGGCGACAGCTACAGCGCGTGGACGACGGCGCGGCCCGACAACGACTTCGCGCGCATGGTGCCGTATCTGGAAAAGTCGCGCGACTTCAGCCTTCAGGCGGCCGCCTACTTTCCCGAATTCAGCGATCCGATGGACTACTTCATCGATCAGTCCGACGAGGGCATGACGGCCCAGCAGGTAGGCGACGTGTTCAGCAAACTGCGTGAAGCGCTGGTGCCGCTGGCCGACGCCGTGATTGGGGCTGGGCCGCCCCGCACCGACTTCCTGGGCCGCCATTACGACAGCGGGGCGCAGCTGGCCTTCGGCGAAGCGGTGATCCGCGATTACGGTTATGACTTCACGCAGGGCCGCCAGGATCTGACGCACCACCCCTTCATGACTCGGCTGGGCGGCCACGACGTGCGCATCACCACCCGCGTCAAGACGAATGATCCGGGCGAGGCGCTGTACTCCACGTTGCACGAGTCCGGGCACGCCATGTACGAGCAGGGCGTCCGGGACGACTTCCTGGGCACGCCCATCGGCGGCGGCGTCAGCGCCGGGGTGCACGAGAGCCAGTCGCGGCTCTGGGAAAACCAGGTGGGGCGCAGCCGTGCGTTCTGGGCCGCCTACTTCGGCAAGTTCCGCGACGCCTTTCCCGAGCAGCTCGCGGACGTGTCCGAGGAGGAGATGCACCGCGCCGTGAACACCGTGGCCCGTTCTCTCATCCGCACCGACGCCGACGAGCTGACCTACAACCTGCACGTCATCACCCGCTACGAGCTGGAGCGCCAGTTGCTGGGCGGCACGCTGACCGTGCGTGACCTGAACGACGCGTGGCACGCCGCCTATCAGCAGAACCTGGGCCTGCGCGCCCCCAGCGACGTGAACGGGGTCTTGCAGGACGTCCACTGGTACTTCGGCAGCATCGGCGGGGCCTTTCAGGGCTACACGCTGGGCAACGTCCTGAGCGCGCAGTTCTACGCCGCTGCCGAGGCGGCCAATCCGGGCCTGGAGGGCGACATCGCCCGCGCCGACTTTTCCCGCCTGCACGGCTGGTTGAAAGAAAACGTGTATGCGCCCGGCAAGCTGTACAAACCCGCCGAACTGGTGGAGCGGGCCACCGGGCAGGCCATGACCGTGGAGCCGTACCTGAAGTACCTGCGCGAGAAGTACGGGGAGCTGTACGGGGTGAGCTGAACAGAACTGGCAATCAGGGGAAGAAGCCGCCCCCTCCACTCCACCGAAACAGCAACCGAAGGCCGTCGGGCGCGTAGCGCACGGGCCGAACGCAGCGTCACGGAGCCGGGCATCAGACCTGGAGGCCGCCGCCCTCTCCCGCCCTCCAGGCCCACTCCTCCTGCCCAGTGCAGCGCCGCTCCCCCGGCCCCCCTGGGGATGAGGGCTGGGGGGTGGGGCTGCCCGAATGACGCTCCGGCCGCGCACCCGCCGTAATCCAGAAGGCCATCCGACAGGCCAGGGCTCAACGCTCCATTGCCTGCCAAAGAAGAAGGACGGGCCAATCCTCGCGCCCGTCCTTCTTTGGCTCGGCGGTTAGCCGCGCCCGCGTCCACCCCGCCCCCGCGCAGGCTGCGGCCCCACGCGCCCCGCACCTGTGCCAGCACCGCCGGATTCAAAGCGGCGCTGCCCCGAGGCCTGCGCGCCGCGCCCGCCCCGGTCGGAATGCTCCGTCTGTCCACGTCCCTGGGCCTGACCACGCGACTGGCCGCCGCCCTGTCCGCCTCGACCCTGACCGCCGCCCTGGCCCCGGCCACGTCCGCCGCCGCTCTCGCCGGGCATCAGGCCGTTGCCGGAGCCGCGGCCCTGTTTCTCCTGAATGGCGCGGTCGACCTGTCCCTCTTGGGGGGTCAGCGGCGGGTGCAGCGCGGGCGGCAGCCCCCGGCGCACCGTCTGCCACAGCCCACGCTGTTCGGGAATCAGCAGCACCAGGTTCACGCCAGGACGGCCGGCGCGGGCGGTGCGGCCCGAACGGTGGACGTGGTCCTCGGCGGTCTGCGCCACGTCCATGTGAATCACGAGGCGCACCTCGGGCAGGTCGATACCGCGTCCGGCGATGTCGGTGGCGACCAGTACGCGGGATTTGCCCTCGCGCAGCAGGGCCATGGTGCGCTCGCGCTTTTTCTGGTCCATGTTGCCCTGCAGTGGGCTGACGATCTCGCCCGGCAGCATGCCCTCCAGCCGTTCGGCGCGGCGTTTGACCAGCGACTTGGTGCGCGAAAAGACCACCACACAGCCGCCCGGCGCCCGCAGCGCCTCACGAATCTGCTCGGCGGCCACGTCCATCACGTCGTCGCGCGTGGTGTGCACCAGCAGGTGCGTGGCCCCGGTCGCCCCGCCCAGGATGTCGTCGGGGTTGCCCTGCTCGGCGCGGGCGGCGGGCGCGATGTCGATGCGCTCGGGGTTGACCATGAACTGCTGGGCCACCGTGCGGATTTCGCCGGGAAAGGTGGCCGAGGCCATCGCGATCTGCAGTTTTTGTCCGTTCTGGGCCTGACTCTGGGTCTGCGCGGAGCGCAGGATGTCGCCCACGTCCTTCAGGAAGCCCAGCGACAGCAGTTCGTCGGCCTCGTCCAGCACCACGTAGCGCAGGCCAGCGAGGTTCAGTTCGCGGCGGCTGATCAGGTCCTTGAGGCGGCCCGGCGTGCCGGAGATCAGGCCCTTGCCCGTCGCCTCGCTGCGGGTCTGCCCCGGCGTGATGCCCCCGGTGATGCGCCCGGCGGTCATGCCCAGTTCGCGGGCCACGTCGCGGATCTGCACGGCCAGCTCGCGGGTGGGCGTGACCACCAGCACCTCGGGGCGGATGCCGCGCACCTCCTTCATGCCGATGCCGCGCGCGGCGGCCGGAATCAGAAAGGCCAATGTCTTGCCGCTGCCGGTGCGGGCGGTGGTGATCACGTCGCGCCCACTCAGGAGTGCGGGGATGGCCCCGGCCTGCACCGGGGTGGGCGTGCGGCCGCCCAGCATGGCGTGCCAGTCGGCCACAGGCGCAACCTGACCGGGGGAAGGGGTTTCGCCGCGAGGGGCCGCCGCACGCTGAGCGCGGTCCTGCGGCTCGGCCTGGGGGCGCTGTTCGTTCTGGGGACGGTCTGGGGTACGGGTTCGGGTCATGGGGGTCCTATGGAGGCGTCCACGGCGGGACGCGCCGGAAGTCGGCGGAGGAAGAAGCGTCAGAGGATAGGGCGGGAGGGCCGTGTCAGACTGCGGAGATCTCAGCGAACGTGCAGTCCAGGCACCTCCGGCAAAAGGCACCAGCAGGCAACAGACACCTGCGTTCGCCCCCACTATGCCGCATCCGCGTGAGGACAACACGGGTCCAGCTCACCACGGCAGCGCCCAGGCGTATCGGGTTCCCGGAAATCTGGCCGCGCACAGGCGCTATTTAGACAGCAGCCCCACCTTGATCCCTGCCGACTTCAGTTTGTTCTGCCAGCGGGTGTACTCCTCACGCTCCATGGTCAGGGTGACGCGTCCGGGCACGACCCGATTGCCATAGCACTTGCCCGGCTCACAGTCGGGAAACCAGGTGGGGTTCTGCGCCTCGCGGCCACTCAGCGGTTTGCTCCAGCCCACCAGATTGTCATGCACCGAGATGTTGAAAAAGGTGTTTCTGGCCTTGTCGCCGCGCGCGTCCCACACGTACAGGCCGACGTTCTGGGCCGGAATGGGCGCGCCGCTGGGCAGATACCCACTGGAGATCACGCGGTTGTGGTAGACCTCAATGTCGTGCCCCGCAGACACGGCGATGCCGTTGTTCGACGTCGAGACGATCTGGTTTCTGTAGACCAGGATATGGCCTGCCGCCTGGGCCACGGTCTTGGCGCTGCCGTCCGCAGCATTGATGCCGCCGCCGGCGTATGTGTTGACCCGTGGGTTGACCGCGTAGGCCCCCTGAATGTAATTGTCATGAATCTTGATCCGGCTGCTGGGCACGCCGCTGGACAGGTACATGTTGATGTTTTCCTCGGGACGGCTCTTGCCAGGTTCGTTGATCACCTCGTTCCACGCGATCTCTGCGCCGCTGATCTTCCGGACGGCGTTGAACTGCACGAACTGCACCAGCCGGTATTCCTTGTCCGAATACCGGCCCACGCCCACGCTGTAGCGCCCATCAATGTTGCGCGCCTTGTTGCGCAGAATCTTGACCGTCTCCCCCAGTTTCGCTGTTCCCCTGTAGTCTCGCAGGTAGATCCCCGAGGTTCCGATCAGCTCATTGTTTTCCACCACAATGTTCTTGAATTCCTCGGCCGCCAGAAAGCGGCCCGGATAACGGTGCTCCTTGAGGGGCCGGTCCGGATTCAGGGCCACGCCCCTGGTGTTGCGGATCGTGAGGTTGGCGTTGGTAAATGCGGTGTAGATCAGCGTGCCCTTGCTCTGGATGTTGGACTTCTCGATGATCACCCGCTGACTGGTGGCCACGGTCACCGCCGGAACCTTGGGGTCCAGGCTCTGCCAATTGCCCCGGTAGGTGCCGCCCTTGCGGATCACGATGGGCTTGTCGTAGCGAATGGTCTGGGCCTCGCCCGTGGAAGCGGCGAGCAGAACGCTGGGCAAAAGAAACGACAGCATGCGGGGACCGAGGGGCATGAGGGTCCACTATAGACGAGTTGGGCCGCCTCAAGAGGACCCGATCTTCATTAGGGCGCAGGCCCATTCTCTCCAGCCCGGCGGGGGATGAGGCAACGGCGCAGCGCAGCTCAGGCGGCCAGCGCCACGCGGCCATCTGCCACAATTCCCTATGTCAGACCCCGACGCCAGCACGCGCTTCGCCGTCTACCTGTGCCCGCCTGCCGATACGGCGCTGTACCGCATGGGGACCGAGCTCTTGGGCTTTGATGTGCGCGCGCAGCGGGAGGTGCCACGACCCGCCTTCCTGCGCCCGGAATGGCAGACCGACGCCGGGCCGTTCGGGTTTCACCTGACCGTGGTGGAAGGTTTCGGGACCGATCCGGGGTGGTGGCCTGACATCGAGGCTGAGGCGCGGGCCTGCGCCGCGTGCCTGTCGCCGGACGCGGACCTGTCCCTGACGAACGGAAGAATCGAGGTCTGGGACAGCGGCGAGACCTGGGTGTTGCGCCTGGATCCCTCCCCCGCCCTGCTGGTGGCCCACACCCTACTGCTCGCGCGCCTGTCGCGCTTCGTGACCGACTCGCCGTTCACCGGCCAGGTGGCGCGGGGACTGTGGGGTCAGCCGCACGAGCGCGCCCGCATGACGCTGCTGCACACGCCGCGGGGGCTGGACACCTGGCAGCCGCATTTCACCCTGGTACAGCCCTACCGGGGAGCCGAGCCGCAGGCCCTGAGCCGGGCACTGGAAGCGCGCGTCGCGCCGTTTCTCCGTCAGACCTACACGGCCCTGACCCTGTTCGAGCACAGGGCAGACGAGACGCACTGGCGGGTGCGGGCCGAGCTGCCGCTGGGACCGGCCCGCGGGGGGTGAGGGGTGCGAAGAACGGATTTTCCCATCCCCCGCCGTGTTTTTCCCCCTACACTCTGGGCGTGAGCAACTCTGGGCAGATGCAGGTAATCGTGGCGACTGGAAACGCCGGAAAGGTGCGCGAGATCGGGGAGGCGCTGGCCGGACTGGGCTGGAACCTGCGCCCCCTGGAGGGTCTGCCCCTGCCCGAGGAAACGGGGGCAACCTACGAGGAAAACGCCGCCCTGAAGGCCTGCACCGTGGCCCTGATGACCCGCACGGCGGCCATCGCCGACGACAGCGGCATCGAGGTGGAGGCGCTGAACGGTGAACCCGGCGTGTACAGCGCCCGGTTCGGGGGACGCGACAGTGACCTGGAGCGCAACATCCACCTGCTGGAAAAGCTGCGCGGCCACGCGAACCGCCGCGCTAAATTCGTCTCGGTGGTGATTCTGGCGCATCCCAACGGTCAGGTGGAAACCTACCGGGGGGAATTGCACGGCACCCTGCTGGAAGGCCCCCGCGGCACGGGCGGCTTCGGCTACGATCCCCTCTTCGTGCCCGACGGCGACACCCGGACCCTGGCCGAGATGAGCGTGGCCGAGAAACAGGCGATCAGCCACCGGGGTAAGGCGCTGGAGGCCCTGAAGGCGGCGCACCAGCGGCCTGCAGCCCCCTGAAACGCTTCGCACAGGAGCGGCAGGGGGCCAGACCCGCCCGCAGGGCAGACCGCCATCGATCCTTTACCTTTGCCGTTCTGAACAGCAATTCTTCTTACGATGGAGCATGGCACTGTTCCGAAATATCGTGATTGGGCTGGTCGGTGGGGCCGTGGGCACGCTGGCGATGGGCCAGTACTGGACGCGGGTGGCCCCGCTGCTGCAGGACGACGAGGGCGAGAGCAGCGGCGACCACAAGCCCACCCCGGATCGGCACAGCATCGCCCCGCTGGGGCAGCTGCATGCGCCCGGCGAGAGCAGCACCGCCGCGCTGGGCCGTCTGGCCTACGAGGCCGCCGAGGGCCACACCCCCAAAAAGGAGGGCACCCGCACCGCGCTCAGCGAGGGGGTTCACTGGGGGATGGGCGTCCTGAACGGCGGGCTGTACGGCGCGCTGGCCGGACCGCGTGAGCCGCTGAAGGCCGCCGCTTTCGGCGTCGGCCTGTGGGCCCTGATGGACGAGGGGCTGGTGCCGCTGATGGGCCTGCAGGACGGCCCCGCCGGTTCCACCCCCAGGGGCCACATCAATCGTCTGGGCGCGCACCTGGCCTACGGGCTGGGCCTGGGCCTGATGGCACTGGCGCTGGATAAGGTGCTGCCGGACGGACAGTAAGGAACATCTCTCCCGCCAACATCTGTTGTCTGATTGAGAGGGTGGGACGGCGGGGGCGCACTAGCTTTTCGCGTTCTTGCCCTCGCGCACCACGTTCTTCAGCCGCATCAGGATCGCGCCCATGCCGCGCAGGCGCATCGGCGTGATCAGTTCGGACAGGCCCATGTCCATATAGAAGGTGTCGGGGACGCTCAGGATCGTCTCGGGCGACTCGCCGTCCAGCGCCTCGTGCAGGATGCCCGCGTAGCCGCGCACGGTGGGGGCCTCCTCGGGCACCTTGAAGTGCAGCCGCACGCTGCCGGCGTCCTGCTCGGTCACCAGAAAAAACGGGCTGGTGCATTCGGGCACCGGCTGCATAAATTCTGGATGTTCCACATACTTCTCGGGCAACGGCGGCAGTTTACGGCTGTACTCCAGCAGGGCCTGCAGGCGCAGCGATTTGGGCGCACTCTTGAACATGCTCACGATGCCCTGGAGTTTGTCAGGCAGCGCGGGTTGGGCGGAGGAATCAGAGGTCATGCGTCACTGTACCGCCGCGCCCCGGCCCGCTATGGTGAGGGCTGTCCAGTTGACAGGTTTGGTCAACTACTCTGGAAGGTTAAACTCGGCCCGAGAACGGTGGATCAGAACTGTGGAGGTTCATATGGAATATGCAAAAGACGTGCTGGTGGACACCGACTGGGTGGCCCAGAACCTGAACACCCCCGGCGTGCGCCTGATCGAGGTGGACGAGGACATCCTGCTGTACGACACCGGCCACATTCCCGGCGCGGTCAAGGTGGACTGGCAGACCGACTTCTGGCATCCCGTCGAGCGCGACTTCATCGGCCCCGACGAGGTCGCGGCGCTGCTGGGTCGCCTGGGCATCCGGCCCGACGATCAGATCATTCTGTACGGTGACAAGAGCAACTGGTGGGCGGCCTACGCGTACTGGTTCCTGTCGTACAGCGGCGTGGGGAATCTCAAGCTGATGAACGGCGGCCGCCAGAAGTGGATGGCCGAGGGCCGCGAGGTCAGCACCGAGACGCCCAGCCACGAGGCCACCACGTACCCCCAGTTGACCCGCGACGAGTCGCTGCGGGCCTACCGCGACGAGGTTCGGGCGCACCTGGACAGCGTGCAGGCCGGCCAGGGCGCGCTGGTGGACGTGCGCGGCCCCGACGAGTTCTCGGGCAAGGTCACGCACATGGCGAACTACCCGCAGGAGGGCGTGCTGCGCGGCGGCCACATTCCCGGCGCCCGCAGCATTCCCTGGGCGCGGGCCACCAACGAGGACGGCACCTTTAAAAGCGCCGACGAACTGAAGGAACTGTACGCGGGCGAGGGCGTCACCCCCGACAAGGACGTGATCGCGTACTGCCGCATCGCCGAGCGCAGCAGCCACAGCTGGTTCGTGTTGCGCGAGCTGCTGGGGTATCCCAAGGTGCGCAACTACGACGGCAGCTGGACCGAATGGGGCAACGCCGTGGGCATGCCCATCGAAAAGACCTACAGCGAGGCGTAGCCTGCCGCAGCGGGCCGCCCGTTGGGGGCAGCGCTGTGCAATTCCCGTCATTCATGCCGCCCCCCGGCAGAGTGCGGTGAGAACGCGGGCCGTAAGGTGCGGCCATGATATTCGTGGTGGTTGTGGCAGTTCTGCTGCTGGCGGCGGTGTGGTGGCGGGGCAAGGGTCTACGTGGGCTGCGGCCGCCCGGCACCGCCCATCTGGACGAGGAAACGGCCGAGCGTCCGGAGCTGGACCCCGCCGCCGTGGCCGCCGCCCGCGCCCGCATCTCGCAGCAGGTGCCCGACGAGGTGCTGTCGGACGTGCTGCTGGACGCCAGCCCCACGCAGGCCGCCCGGATGTTCTCCGCCGTGCCCGCCGCCGTGATGGCCGACGCCCTGGGCTACGGCCAGGACGAGCCGCAGCCCCGTGCCAGCGCCGCCGAACTCGCGCAGCTGCGGGGGGCGGGCAACGCGGTGGACGACCTGGAAATTTTTAATTTCATTCCCGACGATTTCTCGGCAGGCGAGGGCAGCGCCCGTTAGAGCATTCGTCCGAATTGCCGCATCAGAAAAAAGACTTCTGATGCCTCCATTCTCTCCTTCGGAGCTGAATCAGTCCCAAGTGCTCAGCAAAACTCACTCACTCTCTGCGAGCTGTGCCAGTCCGTTCGGTCAAAAGCAAACAGCACTTTTGACCAATGCTCTAGGCCGAAAAGCCCGACAAGAAAGACTGGAGGCCACTGAATGTGGCGCTCCAGTCTCTCTTTCTCTCTTTTTTGGGGCGGTCAGCAAAAGCAGGCTCAAAACCAGTCCAGAGGCCAGCCTTCAGCCGCGCTGCGACGCCTACTTGTCGAACTTGGCGAACCCGGCGGCGCTGCGCCGCTGCGCGCCACGGGCGTAGTCCATCTGCATCTCCACGGTCTCGTGCTTGCCCTCGGTGAAGGTGGAGTCGTGGATCCAGTAGTTCAGCCGGTCATCGCCCAGCTGCACCCACAGCTTGTGGGCGTCGTCGGCGTCGCGCCAGAACGCGACATGCTCGAACCCGTTGCTCTGCGCCCACGTCATGATGTCGCCCAGGACACGGGCCGCCTTGGGGTGGGTCATCTGGAATTCCTGACCGTCGGCTTCGTTGAGAAATTTGATGTCGGCCATAGTGTCTCCAGCGTAGCCGAAAGCACCCGGCCGGTGCCCACGAGTTGACTAAGTGTGTCTTGACTCAGGGCCGGCCGGCGCACTCCAACCCTGTGGCCGGGAAGCGCGCCCGGCTCAGCGTCTATCTTCGGTCCATGAGCGCCCCCACCCAACCCTCCCCTGCCCCCCTGAAAATCACCACCCTGAACGCCAACGGTGTCCGCAGCGCCCTGCGAAAAGGACTGGCCGGGTGGGCCGGGCGCGAGGCCCCCGACGTGCTGCTGCTGCAGGAGGTGCGGGCCGCCCCCATGCCCGACGCGCTGGCGCACCTGGGCTACCACAGCGCGTGGTTCCCGGCGCAGAAGGCGGGGTACAGCGGCGTGGCGATCCTGGCGCGGCAGCCGCTGGAAGATGTGCGCGTGGGCATGGGCCAGGGCGAGATGGACGCCGAGGGCCGCGTCCTGAGCGCCCGCATCGGCGGCGTGCGCTACGTCAGCGTGTACCTGCCCAGCGGCAGCAGCGGCGAGGCCCGGCAGGGCTTCAAGGACCGCGTTCTGGGCGCCTTTCAGGACTGGACCGCCGCGCTGCTCGCGCAGGGCGAACCGGTGGTGATCGGCGGCGACTACAACATCGCGCACCAGGAAATAGACCTGAAGAACTGGCGGGCCAACCGGGGCAACAGCGGCTTTCTGCCGCACGAGCGCGAGTGGATGGGTGCCCACCTGGCCTCGGGACTGACCGACACCCACCGCGCCACGCTGGGCGACGCAGCCGAATACACGTGGTGGAGCAACCGTGCCGGGGCCTACGCCAACAACGTCGGCTGGCGCATCGACTACCTGCTGTCGGCGGGCGTGGCGCTGGGCGGCGTGCGGGTGGACCGCGAGGCGCGGCTGAGTGACCACGCGCCCCTGAGCGGGCAGCTCAGCCGCTGACGTTCAGGCGGTGAAGACAAGAACCGATTACCCCTTGGCCTGCGCCGCCCGCGCCCGGCCCCAGCCCTGGCCCCGCCGCTCGGCGACGTACACCGCCAGCCCGGCCAGGATGCCCCAGAAGGCCGCCCCGATGCCCAGCGGGGTCACGCCGCTCAGCGTGACCAGGATGACCATCGGGGCGGCCAGACTGCCCGGCTGCCCCTGGAACGCCCCCTGCAGGCTGCTGCCCATCGCGCCCAGCAGGGCGATGCCGGCCAGGGCAGCCAGCGCTTCGCCGGGCAGAATGCCCATCAGATGCACGAAGGTGCCGGCGAACAGGCCGAACAGGATGTTGATGCCCCCGGCCCAGATGGCAGCGGTGTAGCGCCGCTGGGGGTCCGGATGTGCTTCCGGGCCGCTGACGATGTTCGCCAGCAACGCGCCCAGCGTCAGGTTGTGACAGCCGGCCAGGGCCGCGCCCAGGCTGGCGACGCCGCAGCTGCGCAGCACCGGCCCCGGCGCGGGTTCGTAGCCGTTGGTCTTCAAGACGCCGAAACCCGGCACGAACTGCCCGGTAAAGGCCAGCAGCGTCAACGGCAGCGCCAGATTGACCGTAGCATGCAGGCTGAAGACCGGCAGCACGAACTGCGGCTGGGTCAGCGCAAAGCTGATCGGCGCAGGGTGCCACAACCCCAGGCCGGCGCTGGCGGCCACGCCCACCACCAGCACGGCGGCCACCGCCCAGCGCGGCGAGAGCTGCCGGATCACGAAGTACGCCACGATCATGGCCCCCACCAGCGCGGGCTGCACGCCGAAAGCCTGCGCCGCCCCGAAGCCGAAGGGCAGCAGGATGGCAGCGTTCAGCGCGGCGGCCAGATGCGGCGGAATGGCGCCCAGCGCCCGGGTCAGCGGTCCGAAGGTGCCCAGGATAAAGACCAGCACGCCGGAGGTGATGAAGGCCCCCACCGCCTCCGGGAAGGGAATGCCGGGCAGCGCCGTGACCAGAAACGCGATGCCCGGCGTGGACCACGTGCTGAGAATCGGCATCCGAGTCCGCAGGCTCAGGAAGATGCCCACCAGCCCCGTGAAGATGGCGTGCGCCCACAGCCACGACATGGCGGTGGCGTCGCTGAGGTGCGCGACCTGCGCCACGCTGTAGACCAGCACGTTTGGCCCGGCCCAGCCGATGATCACAGCGATCAGTCCGGCCAGCACGGCGCTGGGCTGGGTGTCGCGCCAGAAGTGGCGGGGCGCGGGAGAGGCCAGCACAGGCGCGGTCATGGCGCCGATTGTGGCGCCGCGATTGGCCCCCTGTCGAGGGGCACTGGCCTGAAGATTGGACTGCTTGTCTGGATAGGGACCGCAAGTGGACTGTTATGCTGGCGGCATGGATGCGCCTCGCTGGTCTGCGCTGCTCTCGGGTTGGCGGGCGTGCGGCGGCCCGCTGTACGGCCGGCTGGCCGAGGCGCTGCGCGCCGGCATCCGCAGCGGGCAGCTGCCGCCGTCCGAGGCCCTGCCGGCAGAACGGGCGCTGGCCGAACTGCTGGGGGTCAGCCGCAGCACGGTGGTGGCCGCCTACGACGCGCTGGCCGATGGAGGCTGGGTCATCCGCAAACGCGGCAGCGGCACGTGGGTGGCCGCCACCGCACCGCGCGGGGCGAACGTGCTGGCCTTGCGGACGCCCTCGGCCCTGCCGCTGGGCGGGGACGAATTCGATTTCACCATTGCCGTGCCGCTGCTGAACGACGCCCAGCGCCGCGAGATGCAGGCGGCGGCGCAGGACGCCTTTCAGGAGTCGCTGTACCACCCGCACGGCCTGCCCGACCTGCGCGCCGTGCTGGCCGAGCTGTACACGCGCGAGGGGCTGCCCACCACGCCGGAGGCGGTGCTGATCACCAGCGGCGCACAGGGGGCCATCTCTCTGTTGACCGGGGTGTTTCTGCGGCCACGGGACCGGGCGCTGCTGGAAACCCCCACGTATTTCGGGGCCATTGACGCCTTCCGCGCGGCAGGGGCCGAAACAGTGGGCGTGCCGGTAACGGCGCAGGGCGTGGAACCAGCTGCTTTTGCCAGGGCGGTGCAGCACCACTCGCCGCGTCTGGCTTTTCTGACGCCCACCTTCCAGAACCCCACGGGGACGGTCATGCCGCCGGACGCCCGAGCGCGGGTGGCGGCGACGGTGGCCGAGTCGGACCTACCCACCATCGAGGACGACACGCTGATCGACCTGGGCTTCGAGACCGGCGCACCCCCGCGCATCGCCACCTTCGCACCGGACGCGCCCATCTTCAACGTGGGCTCGCTGAGCAAGCTGTACTGGGCCGGCCTGCGGGTGGGGTGGCTGCGCGTGTCGGCGACGCACAGCGGGCCGGTGGGGCAGGCCCGCACCCTCTCGGACTTCGGCAGCAGCCTACCGGGGCAGCACATCGCCCTTCAGCTGCTACAGGCCCTGCCCCGGCTGCGCCAGGAGCGGCGCGAGGCCGTCACGATGGCCCGCGATCTGCTGGCCGAGCTGCTGCGCCGACATCTGCCGGAATGGCAGTTCACGGTGCCGGGCGGCGGGCAGTTTCTGTGGGTGGAACTGCCCACCCGGCAGACCAGCGCCTTCACCCTGTGCGCGGCCCGCTACGGCGTGCGGCTGTTTCCCGGCGCCTCTATGGGCGTGGCCCTGCCGGCGGAGGGGCTGCCCGACAGCTTCCTGCGCCTGCCCTTTACCCTGGACCCGGCCCAGTTGCCGGAGGCGGTCCTGCGCCTGAAAGCGGCGTGGGAGGAGTTCTCGCTGCGACAGGGCGTGGACCGACTGGCCTAAGTGATCAACTGGGCGATCAGCGGTCCAGGGCTTCGGGGGGCCGTTCGGTGACCTCCACGTCGCCCTGCGGGTCCACCACCAGTTCCTCGCGGGCCAGCGTGGCGTCGAAGGTGCGGGTCTCGACCACCTGACGCTTGCTGATCTTCACCTGCTCGCTGACCACCACGCGTTTTTCCACCTGGGCCTCCTCGCGGTAGACCACCAGTTCGCGCCGTTCGCCGGGGGCCAGCGGCGTTCCGTCCAGGGTGATGGCGTGTCCGCCTTCGGCCCCGCTTCCCAGATGCTCCACCACCAGCACCTCGGTTACCAGTTCGACGGGCACCTGCACGGTCTCGCGGCGGACCTCACGGGTCAGGGCCACGCTGCCGGCCACCTCCCGCTCCTTGTGAACGATCAGGCGCTCCTCGCGCAGTTCGATCACGCCCTGAAGCTGCATGTCCTGCACTTCCACTTCATGCTGGGTCGGCGGGGTGGAGGCCAGCGTCGGATTCAGCCCATCTCTGTCGTCATTGCGTCGGTCGGTCATGTCGTCTCCTGTTTGCCGTCTGAAAAGCGAAAAGAGCAGGGCAACCTCCGGAGAGAGTCGCCCTGCTCGGTCACCGCACTGTCAGAGCTTGCGGTTGGTGTCGTCCATCATCGGCTTGCCGTCGGCGTCCAGGCGCACGTCGCCGGTCTTGTTGACTTCCAGCACCTCGCGGCTCACGGTGTCGGTCACGGTCTGGGAGTCGGTCACTTCCCGCTTGCCCACGGTGACTTCCTCGGTCACGAAGGCTTGCTTGCTGACGTTGGCGCGCTCGGCTTCCAGATCGACGCGCATGGTCTGGGAGTCCGCGCCTAGCACGGCGCCTTCCACGGGCTGACCGTCGGTGACGGCGTGACGCTCAATCACGACTTCTTCGCGCTTGAGGTCGACGTTGACGTTTTCCTGGTGGGACTCGACGCGCTTGCCGACTTCCACACTACCGGCCACGAAACGGTCCTTGTTGACCATCAGGCGCTCTTCGAGCAGACGCAGCTTCTCGGGGGTCTGGTACATGGCGTCGTCGTCACGGTAGCCGGCCTTGGCGGCGTACTGGCTCTCGTCCACCTGATAGTCCTTGTGGGCGGCGCGCAGCACCCGCTCGTCGGACATCTGGGCCTCTTCGCCGTACTCCTCGCCCATGCGGTACTCGCGCATGTCGCCGACCTGTTCCTTGGTCAGGTTGGTGAAGTGGACCTCATCACCCTGGAACTGCGACATCCCCACGGGCACGACCACTTCCTTGCTGGAGAACCAGCCGCCCACATCCACGATCAGGTAGCGGATCTTGCCGGTTTCGGGTTCGGCCAGCGCGCCGCGAATGGTGCCGATCTTGTCGCCGTTCATCCCGTAGGCGGTCTGCCCGGTGGGATCGTAGTAGTCGTTGCCGAGAACGTCGGAGTGCTGGGCAGTGATATCGGACAGGGGCATTAAACGGGCCATGTGAGTCTCCTTGGAATGAATGCGGGTTTCGAACACTGAGAGTCGGAACGTGACGGGCCAGAAGGTCTGCCCTGTTCCGCTTCGTTCGTGAGGGTCATCCTGTCGCAGCCGCCGGCGCAAAGAATGGCGACCAGCTAAAGACTGTGCTGGAGAATCTTTACCCAACGCAAAGCGCATTCGCATGGGTCTAACACCTGCACGGCTGCCGGCAGCGAGGCGACCACTCGTCTAAACAGGGAAAAGGGCGACCAGATACACTTGGCCGCCCCGCGCCTGCCCCTCCATACCCACTCATCTGGTCTTCAACGGACCTCCATAAGTCAAGCCCAGGTCAATTCAGGGCTCAGGCGCCGTACTTGTTGAGCTTCAGGGCATTGGCCATCAGCAGGGGCATCAGGTCCGTGCCGTGGCGCAGGCCCAGGCTTCCCCTCTGGGCCTCTTCCTCGGTGTAACGGGCGGTCAGGTCCTTGCGCCCGTGATCGCTGCGAATCAACACCGGCACCGGGTGCCACGAATGGGTGGACAGCTTGCTGGGCGTGCTGTGGTCGCCCACGATGCACAGCACGTCCGGCCCCAGCGCCAGGATGTCCGGCAGCAGCGCGTCGAACAGCTCGATCTTCTTCACCTTGGCCGCGAAGTTGCCGTCCTCGCCGGTGCTGTCGGTCTTCTTGACGTGGAAGAAAAAGAAGTCGTACTTCTCCCAGTGCTCGCGCAACACCTGCACCTTGCCCTCCAGCGCGTCTTCCTCGCCGGGCACGTCCAGCACGTCCATGCCCACCAGACTGGCCAGCCCCTTGTACATGGGGTACGAGGCGATGCACGCGGCATTCAGCTTGTAGGCGTCGTCGAAGCTGGGAAAGTGCGGCACGTCGCTGTAACCCCGGAACAGCACGCCGTTGACCTGGGCGTCGTCCTTCAGGGCCGCCTCGGCCCGATCCACAAAGGTGTTGACCAGCCCCGCCGTCTTGACGCTGGCGTCGTCGTGCGCCTCGGCCCGCAGCGGCGGCACGCCGATGGCCTGCGGGTCCACGTCGCCGATGTTCGCGCCCAGCACCTCGCCGCCCTGCGCGCGGAACACCACCACGAAGCGGTGCTCGGACTCGGTGTAGATCTCGACGGGCACGCCGTCGATCTCGGGAATGGCGGCCTTGAGCTGCGCCACGATCTCGGCGTTCTTCTCGTCGCTGGGGCGGCCTGCGCGGCGGTCTTCCACCACGCGGCCCGCGCCCAGCGTGGCGAAGTTGCCGCGCACCGCCACGTCGCCCTTGTTCAGCTTGACGCCGATGCCGACGGCTGAGAGCGCCCCGCGCCCCACCACGTAATGCAGCGGATCGTAGCCGAACAGGCTCAGGTGGCCGGGGCCGCTGCCGGGGGTAATGCCCGCGCCCACCAGTTCCACCTGCCCCAGCTGCGAAGTCGCCGCCAGCGCGTCCAGATTGGGGGTTTTCGCGGTGGCCAGTTCGGTCTCGCCGTTGGGCTCCAGCGGCAGGCCACCCACGCCGTCGAGCACCACCATCACGATCTTGCTCTCGGTCTTCTTGGACAGGCCGCGAATCGTCTGAAGTAAATCGCTCATGGGGGCCAGTCTACGCCGCGCCCCACAGCGGACATGGGGGGCCGTACAGCCAGGATTCACGTCTGACCGCGTGCCAGCCGCTAGCCTGCGCCATGTCGCTTCCCGCCCCCCAACCGCCGCGCGTGTTCCGCGCCGTCGCCGTGCAGCCCAAGTGGGGCGCCGAACACTTTGTCAGCGCCGACGCCTTCCGGGCCTGGATGCGCGGGCAACTGGAGGCGGCGCGGCCCTACCTGTCGCCTGACCGGCCCAATCTGGTGGTTCTGACCGAGCTGAACGGGCTGCCGCTGGTGCTGCGCGGCGCCGGCTGGGCGCTGCCGCTGAAGACCTTTGAACGGGTGGCGCTGGCGCTGGTGGTGGCCCGCCTGCCCCGCGTGCTGCCCGTGCTGCTGCGCGAGCGGGTCTCCCCCATCCGCGCGCTGCAACTGGCCGACAGCGAGGCCAACACCCGGCTGTACCTGCACACCTGCCGCGGTCTGGCGCGCGAGTACGGCGTGTACCTGTGCTGCGGCTCTGCGCCGATGCCCCGCTACCGTGTGGTGAACGGCCGGCCGGTGCGCGAAGCCAGCACGCTGACCAACCAGACCGTGCTGCTGGCCCCCGACGGCACGCTGGTCGGCGTGACCGACAAGGTCCACCTGACGCCCGACGAGGAGGCTGGCGGCGTGGACCTGAGCCCCGGACGCCTGGAGGAGTTGCGCGTCTTCCCGACGCCAGTGGGCGATCTGGGGGTGGCGATCAGCCTGGACGCCTTCCGCGCCGACGTGATCGAGCGGCTGGAGGCGTCGGGCTGCACCGTGCTGCTGCAACCCGATGCCAACGGCGCGGCCTGGACGTCCCTGGAGGGCCTGCCGCCGGACCCGGACAACGTGCGCGATCAGCCGGTGGCTTGGCTGGAATCAAGCTGGACCGCCACCACCTCCGGCCACAGCATTCGCTACGCCGTCAACCCGATGGTGGTAGGCAACCTGCTGGACCTCAGTTTCGACGGCCAGAGCGCGATCACTGGCCGCGCCGAAGATGCCCAGCGGGAACGCAGCTACGTGATGACCGAGCCGCGCCCCGGCTTTCTGGCCCTGGCCCCCTGGGTGGCGGACGGCGAGCCGGAAGAGGTGCGGACGATTGGCCGTCAACTCGCGGCCCACAGCGGCCATCCCCGCGAGAACGCCTACCACGTGGACGTGCTGCACGCGGATCTGTCACTGCCCGCCAGCACCGTGTCGCCGCCGCCCCGACTCCCACACGAGGCGGCGCTGGAAACCATCCTGGCTGACCAGGCCGCGCCACGCCGCGCTTCTCCAGCCAGCGTGTGGCTCGCGGCGGCGCTCGGCCTGGGACTGGCTTTGCTGGCCCTGAAGCGCAGGCGTTGACAAGTTGGGGGGGCCTCCCTATACTTCCCTTCGCGCTTTTGAGGCCAGTCCTTAGAAACGCACCCGCCGTGAATGGGGGGTTGGCCGAGTGGTTGAAGGCAGCAGTCTTGAAAACTGCAGTGGGGGAACCCACCGGGGGTTCGAATCCCTCACCCCTCGCCACGTCACAGCGGCCCAGCACAGTCGAGGAGAGGTGGGTGAGTGGCTGAAACCGCATCCCTGCTAAGGATGTGTACCGCAAGGTACCGAGGGTTCGAATCCCTCCCTCTTCGCCACAGCGCTGCCACCCTACACATGTGTACCCGTAGCTCAGCTGGATAGAGCGTCTGACTACGGATCAGAAGGCCAGGGGTTCGAATCCCTTCGGGTACACCAGCGAAACCTCGTCCTGGACGAGGTTTCTTTTTTTGGTCAGTTTTGCGGTCGGCGTGTGTGCAGTAGTCCTGGGAGTCTGACCTATCAGAACTCAGCACCTCAAAATTGCCCGGCGGGCGAACGACGCCAGACCACCTCAGATTCCCTTGAGTCTTCACTGATCTGATTGACGGTCCCCGCACATAGAGATACGCTTGCGGACGAATACCCTCAATTCGTGGCCGCCACGGCCTGTCGTCCGGTCATGGCCTGCATCCACCGCCGCATGGCGCGCTGCGGTCCTGCCGCGCCCCTGTTCTCAGGAGGTTCACCGTGATGATCCACCCCACCCGTTCCAGAAGTTTTTCCGGTCACGGCGCGGCCGTGCTGGCCCTGCTCGCCCTCGGCGCCGTTCAGGGGGCCGGGGCCCAGGGCTACAGCGGACCCAAGGTGCAGCTCACCTTTCTGCACGGTTTTACCGGACCGGACCGGCCGGTGATGGAAGGGCTGATCAAGAAATACAACGACAGCCATCCCAACGTGCAGGTGCGCGGTCAGGCGCAGCCGTGGGGCACCACCTGGCAGCAGCTTCCGGCGCTGGTGGCCTCGGGCAAGGCCCCGGACGTCGTGGTGATCAACGAGGACCAGATCACCAACTTTGTGGCGCGCGGGGCGGTCTCCCCGCTGGCCCCCGCCGAGTTGAAGGCGGCCGGCATCGACAAGACCAACTTCTTCGGCCCGCTGTTCGCCACCGCCGACTACAAGGGCCAGTCCTACGGCGTGCCGATTTCAAGCGTTGCCTACGTGATGTTCTACAACAAGGACCTGATGAAGAAGGCCGGCCTGGACCCCAACAAACCGCCCCGCACGCGCGACGAATTCCTGAAGGCCGCGCTGGCCTGCACCGTGGACAAGAGCGGCAAGAAGGCGGGCGAGACGGGCTTCGATCCCAAGGCCCTCGATACCTGGGGGGTCAGCCTGTACAACAACTGGGTTGGCGCGCGTGCGGCCTACGCCGCCATTCTCCAGAACGGTGGTCAGATGGTGGACAAGGACCAGAACGCCGCCTTCAACTCGCCGCAGGCGGTCAGCGCCGTGCAGTTTCTCGTCGATCTGGTGCAAAAGCAGCATGTGGCGCGGCCTAACAGCACCGAGGAGGCTGAGCTGGCCGCCTTCAGTCAGGGCAAGGTGTGTTTCTTTCCCAGCGGGCAATGGTACCTGGACCGCTTCGAGCAGCAGAAGATGAACTTCGGCGTGACCTTCATGCCGCGCGTGGGCGGCACGGTCAAGGACGCGGCCTGGGGGGGATCGAGCCACCTGACCCTGCCCAAGCAGCGCTCCGGTTACGACGCCAACAAGCGCAAGGCCGCGCTGGACTTCATGGCCTGGATGACCCAGCCCGCGCAGAACCTGACCTGGACCAGCACCGGCAGCCTGCCCACCCAGGCGGCCGTCGCCAAGAACCCCACTTTCGCCAAAGCGCCCATTGGCGGCATTTTCGACCGTTTGAACAGCGTGTACGCCACCAGCGGCTATCCGTGGGTGGGCCAGGTGATGGGGCCGTTCGATCAGGCGTGGGAGGCCGCCTACCTGGGCAAGAAGCCGGTGGCGCAGGCCCTGAACGACGGCGTGAAGGAGTCCAACAAACAGATCGAGCAGGCCCGCAAGAACTTCCAGTAACACAGGCGGCGGCCCGGTGCCTTTGCCTCTGATGTCGGGGCGAGGGCGGCCGGGCTTCCTGCGCCCGGCGTCCATGATGACCGGCGTCCACGTTGAAGCGTGACTGCGCGAGGTATCCCGTTCATGACCATCACCCAAGCGTCCGCCCGGACGAGCACGGCCCGCGCCCCCACACCGCGCCGCCGCGTTCCGCTGGAACCCTACCTGTACCTGCTGCCCCACGCGCTGCTGTTTTTCCTGTTCACGGTGTACCCCATCGGTTACGGGCTGTACATCAGCCTGCACCGCTGGGACCTGCTCAACCCGGTCAAGGCCTTTGTGGGCTCCGAGTTCTACCGCAACCTGTTCACGCCCGGCACCCCGCAGGCCGATTTCTTCTGGAAAACGCTGTGGAACACCACCTTCTTCACCATGGTCAGCGTGCCGCTGCTGCTGTTTGCGGCGCTGGGGCTGGCGCTGCTGCTGCACCGGCCCATCTTCGGGCGCATCTTTTTCCGGGCGGTGTTCTTCATGCCCGGCATCCTGACGGTCTCGGTGATGGGCATCCTGTGGCGCTGGATGTTCGACAACCAGATCGGGCTGGTCAACGCCGCGCGCGAGGTGCTGCTGGGCGCCCCGCCGATTCCCTGGCTGTCCACCGAGGGGCTGGCCTGGGTGCCCATCGTGATCGGAACGGTGTGGTGGACGGTGGGCTTCAACATGACGCTGTACCTGGCCGCGCTGGGCAACGTGCCCATCAGCCTGTACGAGGCGGCCTCGCTGGACGGCGCGACACCGTGGCAGAGTTTCCGCTTCATCACCCTGCCGCTGCTGGCCCCGGTGACGCTGTTCGTGTTCGTCACCACCGCGCTGGCGTCGTTTCAACTGTTCGGGCAGTCGCTGCTGATCACGAACGGCGGACCGAGCCGCTCGACGCAGAGCGTGATCCAGTACATCACCGAGGAAGGCTTTACCAACGCGCAGTATTCCAGCGCCGCCGCCATGGGCTTTGTCTTCGGGCTGATCATGCTGATCTTCACCGCCGCGCAGTTCGGCCTGATGGCGCGCGACGTGAAGGGGGGCGAGGGATGACCGGTGCTGCCCCCACCACCGCCCGGCGGGTCCGCCGCCGGATGCCACGTGATCTGCCGCGCTTCGTGCTGCTGTGCGTGCTGGCACTGATCTTTCTGGCCCCGGTCTACTGGATGATCTCCACCTCGTTCAAGACCGAAGCCGACGCGATCTCGCTGCCGGTGCAGTGGATTCCCACGCGGCCCACCCTCGACAACTACCGTGAGGTGCTGACCTCGCCGGACGGCAACATCCTGCGCTGGACCGGCAATTCACTGTACGTGGCGCTGGCCTTTACCGTGCTGCACGTCGGGCTGTGCGCGCTGACCGCCTACCCGCTGGCGCGCATGCGTTTTCCGGGGCGCAATGCCTGGTTCTGGTTCATCCTGTCCAGCCTGATGATTCCCGGCATCGTCACCCTGATTCCCACCTACATCATGATGCTCAATTTCGACTGGATCAACTCGTACCACGCGCTGATCTGGCCGGGGCTGAGCGGGGTGTTCGGCGTGTTCCTGCTGCGCCAGTTCTTCCTGGGCATTCCGCGCGAGCTGGAAGAGGCCGCGCGGCTGGACGGCGCCAACAGCCTGCAGATCCTGTGGCGGATCATCCTGCCGCTGAGCGTTCCCTCGCTGGCGACGCTGGCGGTGTTCGCCTTTATGGGCTCGTGGAACAACTTCCTGTGGCCGCTGTTCACCGTCACCGACGTCGACAAGATGACGCTGCCGGTGGGCATCACCACCTTCTCGCAGAGGTACGTGACCGAGTACGGCAAGTTGATGGCCGCCACCACCCTGGCGGCAGTGCCCGCGCTGATCGCCTACCTGCTGGCGCAGCGCTTTCTGGAAGCGGGCCTGTCCACCACCGGCCTCAAGGAGTGAGTATGTCGCGTTTTCCAGTGCTTCTGGGTCTGGGCCTGACGGCCACGCTGCTGTCCTCGGCGTCCCAGGCCGGTGGCGGTCATGTCCCGGTGACTTCAAATCCGGCCCGCCCCGCTGCGGCCCGCCCAACGACAGCCACCCCTACCCCGGCCAGCGCCGCCACGTTCCGCAATCCAGTGCTCGACGAGAACTTTCCCGATCCGGGCATTCTGCGCGTCGGCAAGGTGTACCACGCGTATTCCACCAACGGTGGGGGCGCCAACGTGCCGCACGCGGTCAGCCGTGATCTGGTGCACTGGGAGGTGACCGGCGACGCCATGCCCGTGTTGCCCCCGTGGGCCATCGGGGGGCGCACCTGGGCCCCCGAGGTCACGCAGATCGGCGGGGGCTTCGCGCTGTACTTCACCGCGCTGGACGAGGCCAGCGGCCGCCAGTGCATCGGCGTGGCGACGGCGGCCTCCCCGGCGGGGCCATTCAGGGATGCCAGCCGCAAGCCTCTGGTCTGCCAGATCGGGGAGGGCGGCAGCATTGACGCCAGTCCCTTCAAGGACGCCGACGGCAAGCGCTACCTGCTGTGGAAAAACGACGGCAACTGCTGCAGCCAGCCCACCAATCTCTACCTCCAGCCGCTGAGCGCCGACGGCCTGAAACTGACCGGCAAGGCCAGCGCCCTGATCCAGAATTTCCAGCTCTGGGAGGGCAACGTGATCGAGGCCCCCACCCTGTACCGCGCGGGCGGCGTGTACTACCTGCTGTATTCCGCAGGACCATACGACAGCGACTTGTACGCCGTGGGCTACGCCACCGCACCGCGCGTGACCGGCCCCTACAAGAAGGCCCCGGAAAACCCCATTCTGGTCAGCAAGGGGGAGGTGGCCGGGCCGGGCCACCAGACCGTGGTCACCGACGGCGCGGGCAAGACTTGGCTGGCCTACCACGCCTGGACCGCCCCCCTGACGTCCGACGCCGTGGGTGGCTACCGCAGCCTGCGCCTGGATCCGGTGACGTTCGCCGGGGGGCGGGTTAAGGTGGCGGGGCCGACCCTCACGCCGCAACGGGCGCCGACGCCATGAGCGATCCCGATTCAGCCGTCTCGCTGCCGCCCGGCCCGCTGTATTCCGGCGACTTCGCCGATCCCTTCGTGCTGAACGTAGACGGCACCTACTACGCCTACGGCACCGGCCAACACGGGGAGCTGGGGAGGCGGGCCTTCGAGGCGCTGTCCTCGCCGGATCTGGTGAACTGGACCCCGCACGGCGGCGTGCTGGAGCCTCTGAGCACGGAGCGGATGGACTACTGGGCTCCCGAGGTCGCCCGCGCGAACGACACTTTTTACCTGTACTCCTCGGTGGGTCACGGTGATCAGGGCCACCATCTGCGGGTGGCAGCGGCAGCGCACCCGCTGGGGCCATTCGTGGACCGGGGCCTGAACCTGACGCCGGACGAGCCGTTCGCCATTGATCCTCACCCGTTTCAGGCCCCGGACGGAACGTGGTGGCTGTTCTTCGCGCGTGACAATCTGGGCAGTGCACGCCCCGGCACTGTGCTGGCCGTCGCCCCGCTGCACGACATGACCCGGCTGGGCGACGCGCAGACCATCCTGCGCGCCAGCGGCGACTGGCAGCGTTACCAGGCGGGGCGGGCCATGTACGGCGGTGTGTACGACTGGCACACCCTGGAGGGGCCCTTCGTGCTCTTTCGAGACGGGCTATTTCACCTGCTGTACTCGGGCGGCGCGTGGATCAACGAGAGCTACGGCGTCGGCCACGCGGTCGCGGACCACCCGCTCGGCCCGTGGACCGAACCCGTGCCGGGGGCGAACGTGCTGCACAGCGCCGGAACGTTGCGCGGCCCCGGCCACACCAGCGTCACCACCCTGAACGGCCAGGACGTCCTGATCTTTCATGCCTGGGACGCCGGGCACACCCGGCGACAACTGCACGCCGCCCCCCTGCGCTGGAAAAATGGACGCCCCTGCGCCATGCCTCCAGTGTCCTGAGGCTTCGCACTGGAGTTCGCTGCAGATCCGTGTCCACGGAGTTGTCCGGCCTTCGGGTCTGACCTGTCGGCTTCACCTGGGCTGTTCGCCCCGGTGGGGCTGCCTGGGGTGGGAGGCGCTGCCAGCCCATGCAGCCGCCTGCGGGGGTTGGGGGCCGCCGTCCAGTCGGGCACTGTCGAGTCCCGGAGGAGGTGCAGAATACGGGCAGGCCAGAAGTCACTCGCAGTGGGCCGCCCGGAAACCCAGACGCGGTGAGAGACAGGGCCACAGCAGTCTGGGCAAAGATGAGAGCGGTTGGCGACCGCCATATGGGCAGTGGCGTGTGCTGTAGAGCCCTTCCGCTGGCTTGGTTTGCTGTCCGCTCGGTGCCTCAATCTGCCTTAGTGCTGCCTTCCAGATGGAAAAATCCCATCTGGGCACCCTGTCCCACCGGTCTGCGTGTCCTCTTGGTATACGACAACAGGCAAAGGCCAGCGCAGAGGAAAAAACCACCCCGTCGCCAGATGCTGTGCATGGCCTGGAAGTCACCCATATGCAACGAGAGCAGGTGCCAGAACGGACGGGGGCCGGTAGAGTCAGACCGTGCGCCTACGACTCCCGACCGCTGACATCGTTCTTGACCATCCCCGAATAGCGCGCCCGCCACTGGACGCGGCGTGATCCCCTGGGTGCCGCTGGCCCGCGCCCCCATTCCTGGCACGCAGCAGGAGCTGTGCCTGTACCGCCATGGAGACCAGCTGGAGTTCTCCATTCAGATCTCGGGCTATGTCAGCGAGTTGATGAACAGCCGCATGCACGCCTCCGAAGACGCGCTGGCCGAACTGGGCTGCGCGGTGATCGCCAGTCGCCCGGCGCCGCGCGTGCTCGTCGGGGGCCTGGGCATGGGCTTTACGCTGGCCGCCGCCCTGAAGGCGCTGGGGCCAGACGGCGTGGTCACAGTGGCCGAACTGGTGCCGGAGGTCATCGAGTGGAACCAAGGCCCGCTGGGCGAGTGCGCGGGCTTTCCGCTGAATGACCCCCGCACCCACGTTCATGTGGGCGACGTGGCCGAGCTGCTGCGGCGGGGTCAGGCCGCCTACGACGCGGTGCTGCTGGACGTGGACAACGGCCCCGAGGGCATGACGCACCACGGCAACGGCTGGCTGTACTCGCCGCCCGGACTGGCCGCCGCGCAGCGGACCCTGCGGCCCGGCGGCGTGCTGGCCGTCTGGTCCGCCACCCCGGATGACCGCTTTACCCGGCGACTGCGGCAGGCAGGCTTCGAGGTCGACGTGCGGACGGTGCGCGCCCGGCCCGGCAAGGGGGCACGCCACACCATCTGGCTGGCCCACCGGCCGCAGCGGGCCGCCGCTGCCCTGGCCCCCTCCCCACCGCGGGTCCGGCGGCAGCGAAAGCTCCGGACCTGAAGGAGCCGCTCCTTCTGCTGATTTGCCGCCGTGACCCCTGACGGTTCGCCGGGGCCACCCCTCCAGCTCCACGGCGGCAGCGAAGCCGGGGCGTGACCTCATTCCGCCCAGCGCAAGACGGCTGTGAGACCCGCTCAGCTAGAGTCCCTGCTGTGGATCTCCGTTCCAGGCTGCGCCCGTCTGTTCCTCGCCCGGTCTTTTCGGGGAGATCAGCCCGTCCCAGACCACGCCGCACTGCCGCCTTTCTGGTGGCGGCCACTTTCCCGGCACGCCGCGCGGACCCCCCGATGTCTGTGATTTCACCCATGCGTGCGGCTCCAGCCGGTAGGGTTCAGGTCGAATGAGTGTGGCTTCACGTGTACGACACCTTCGGCTGCGGACTGCGGTTGACCCTGCCCAGCGGAAAACCGGTGGCGCTGATGACGCTGCGCCCCGTGCAGGAACTGCTGGACACCGTGTCGTTTTACCAGCGCGTCCTGGAGGAACTGCCGCTGGGCCTGACCGTGCAGGACCCGGCAGGCCGGTACGTCTACATCAATCCGCACGCCTGCCCCGATGCCGAGCGGCGGGCGCAGGCCCTCGGCTGCACCGTCCATGAGGTGCTGGCCGCCGAGGGTAGACCCGAAGCCACCGCCCTGGAGCGGGAGGCCCACTTTCAGCTGGCCGCGCAGACCCGCGCGCGGGTCGAGTGGCAGGAAGCGTCCACGCGCCCGCATCTGGACGCGCCGCAGCTGACCCACCGGGTGGCCGTGCCGATCTTCGAGGACGCCAATGGCCCCCTCAGTCTGATGCTGTGCTTCGCGCGCGACGTGACGTTCACGGCGTGGCAATCGGAACGGTTGCAGCTGCTCGAGAGCCTGATTCAGGTGTCGGCGGACCCGCTGGCCATTCTGGACGTCCGGCCCGGCCCCACCTACCGCCAGATCATCCACGCTAACCCGGTGCTGCGGCAACTGGACGACGACCCGCCCGGCGCCCAGATTCACCCCTTTCACGCCGATCCGCTGGCCTGGGTCAGTGGGCCGCGCGACCGGCAGGTCATCGAGAACGTCCTGGAGGAGTTGCGCCACCACACCGCTGCCATTCGGATGGAAGACGTGCATCTGCCGGACCTCGACCTGTGGTTCGAGGTGTCGTTTACGCCGGCGTACCTGACCCCGGACCAGCTCACGCACTGGACCGTGGTGCTGCGCGACGTGACCACCCGCCGGCGCGAGCGGGCCTTCTTGCAGAACTTCATGGCGGCCACCCTGGCGGCGCTGCGGGACGCCCCGTTGCCGGTGGCCATCAACCAGATGCTGCGCGGCATGCAGCAGGTCCTGCCGTCCTGGACCGCCGTGCTGATTCTCGCCGAGGGAGAAACGCTGCAGGTGTACGGTGACCGGCTGCCTGACGGCGTGTGCCGCTGGATCGGCAGCCGCTCGGCGGAGCAGTTGCGCGGTTTCTGGGCGCAGCACGATCCACAGCGTCTGGGACGGACGCTGACCACGCACGATCCGTTCGGGGCGTACGATCAGGCCGCCGGATTCCAGACCTCGACCGGGCTGGCGCTGTACGACTCGCAGCGGACCCTGCTGGGCACGCTGGCCCTGCTGCATCCTGATCCGCTCACCGTGCCCGATCAGGCCAGCGAGGTGCTGAGCGGCGGCGCCGGCCACATCGCGCTGGTGATCGAGCACCACCAGCAGCGTCAGCAATTGCAGTGGCTGGCCTACCACGACCCGCTCACCGGACTGCTGAACCGCAGCGGTTTCGCGCGGCAGGCCGCCTTGACCCTGACCCAGGCCGGCGAGACCGGCGGCGCCCTGGCCCTGGGCGTACTTGATCTCAACCGCTTCAAGACGGTCAACGACAGTCTGGGGCACGCCATCGGTGACCGGCTGCTGCAGGCCTTCGCCGGGCGCCTGCGGGCGGTGGCCGGGCACCTGCCCTTGCAGCATCTGACCCGGCTGGGCGGCGACGAATTTGCGTTCGTGATCGGCGAGCCCGCACGGATGGACGAGGTGAGCGCCGCGCTGTCCGGGATGCTGGGCGAACCCTTCACGCTGGAGGGCCGGCTGGTGCACATCGGTCTGGCGCTGGGCTGGAGCGTGTATCCGTCCACCGCCGCGGACCTCGAGACGCTGCTGCAGCAGGCCGACAGCGCCATGTACGTCGCCAAGCGCACGGGCCGCGCCGCCAGCGTATACGCGCCCACCACCCGCCCCAGCATCTTCGGTTTCGAGCTGGAAAACGCGCTGCACCGGGCCATCGAGGAGGATCAGCTGTCGCTGGTGTACCAGCCGCAGGTGTCGGTCGCGGACCGCCGCATCGTCGGCGTGGAGGCGCTGCTGCGCTGGGTCCATCCCGAGATCGGCAACATCGCCCCCTCGGAGTTCATTCCCATGGCCGAGAGCCTGGGGCTGATGGACCGCCTGGGCCGCTGGGTCTTCGAGCGCGCCTGCCGGGACGCGGCCCGCTGGCCCGATCCGGACCTGACCCTCAGCATCAACGTCTCGGTGCTGCAGGTGCAACACCCGCAATTTCAGGCAACGCTGGAGGCCGCCGCGCGGCGTCACGGTCTCGGTCCCCACCGGCTGATCATCGAACTGACCGAAACCGCGCTGGTCAGCGATCTGGCGGGTCTGCAGTCCACCCTCGAGCAGGTGCGGGCCTGGGGCGCCCGCGTCTCGGTGGACGATTTCGGCACCGGCTACTCCACCCTGCTGTTCCTGCGCCAGCTGCAGGTCGACGAACTCAAGATCGACCAGTCGTTCATTCAGGATCTGGGCCAGCCGGACAAGGCGGGGCGGGACAGCTGCGCCATCGTCGGGGCGACGCTGACGCTGGCCGCCGCGTTCGGACTGGGCGTGGTGGCCGAGGGGGTCGAGACCGAGCAGCAGGCGTCGCTGCTGCGCGACATGGGCTGCCCCAGCATGCAGGGCTGGCTGATCGCGCCGGGATTGACCCAGGCCGAATTGCTCCGGCGCCTGGAAAGATAGCTCGCCGCAGCACACCGGCCGACGCGGCCCACCCCGCCAGCCGTTCGTAGAGGTTCGTCTGCCCTGAGTCTCTTCTGCCCTGAGCCTCTTCTTGGAGCGCCTCCCCGGTCACGCTAGAATGCCCCTCTAATGGCAGGTCACAGCAAATGGTCCCAGATCAAGCGCAAGAAAGGCGCCAACGACAAGAAGCGCAGCGCGATGTACAGCAAGCACATCCGCGCCATCGGGGCGGCGGTCCGCTCGGGGGGCAGCGGTGACCCCTCGGGAAATCTGGCGCTCAAGAACGCCATTGCGGCGGCCAAGACCGACACCGTGCCGGTGGACAACATCGACAACGCCATCAAGCGGGCGCTGGGCGCGGAAGCCGGGGCCGCCGAGTTCAAGGAAGTGACCTACGAGGGCTACGGCCCCGGCGGCACCGCCATCTTTATCGAGGCCCTGACCGACAACGTCAACCGCACCGTGGCCGACATCCGCGCCGTATTCAACAAACGCGGCGGCTCGCTGGGCACCAGCGGCAGCGTGGCGTGGCAGTTCGAGAAAAAGGGTGTGCTGCTGCTGCGCGACACCGCCGAGGCCGTGCAGGAAATCGCCATCGAACACGGCGCGGAGGACATTCAGGAATCCGACGAAGGACTGGAGATCAGCACCGGCCCGGCTGACCTGTACGCCGTGCAGGAGGCCCTGAGCGGCGCGGGCTACGAGATCGAGAACGCCGCGCTGACCATGGTGCCCAACGTGCTGGTGGCCGTGGAAGGCGACGACGCCCGCAAGCTGCTGGTGGTCATCGACGCGCTGGAGGAACTGGACGACGTGCAGAACGTGTATTCCAACGCCGATCTGCCGGAGGATGAGGAAGAAGCGTAACCGGACCCACCCCGCTTTCAGGAGAAAGACATGCCCAACAGAGCCGTGTCGGTGCTGGACTTCGTGACGGCGGTGCAGGCCAGCGTCGCCCGGGACTTTGGCCGTGAGGGCGGCGATCCCAGCGCGCTGGTGGTGCAGCACATCGAGCTGGAGCTGAAAACGGTACTGTCTGAAAAGGCGGGCGGCGGCTTCGAGTGGCGGCTGGTCACGGCCACGGGAGAGGCGACCAGCGCCCAGACCCAGACTCTCTCGCTGTGCTGGGAGCGCAAGGCGCCGGAAAAGACCGCCACCACGGAAGCGCTGCCCGCCGATCTGGAGTACCAGCTGATCACCGGCCTGAGCGCCCTGCGCATCGGGGCCGATGAGTGGACGCGGCTCTCCCGCAACCTGCCCTTTCAATCGGTGGGCGGGCAACTGGTCTTCGCGGTGGCGGTCAGGGAGGACGGCAGCCTGTACATCGGCAAATTTGGGGGTGGCGCGGGCCAGGAACGGCTGCACACCGTAACCCTGAAACTGGCCCCGCTGGCTGCACCGGACGCTTAAAGCACCAGCGCCCGCGCGTGACCCCCCAGCCGGTCCCACAGCGTGAAGGCCGCGCGGGCACCGGGGCGGATGTGGCCCTCGTCATCCCAGCCCGCCGCCATCGCGGGGCCGCGCGTGTGCGCCCACAGAACGTCCTCGGCGGACATGGCCTCGTGCGGGGCCAGCTGCCCGCCGCCGTCGTCCACCCGGGTGACCGCTGCGGCGAAGCTGGCCCGCGGATCGGGGGCCGCCACCGGGGCGTCGCTGCCGAAGGCCAGAATCGCCCCCGCCTCCATCAGGGATTTGAAGGCGTAGCTGCCGTCCGCCAGATGCGGCATCAATTCGCGGATCATGGGCGCGTCGGCCTGCAGGTGGATGGGCTGCACGCTGCACACCAGGCCCCGGTGGCGCGCGATGTCCTCGGGGCGCAGGTGCTGGGAATGCTCGATTCGCAGGCGCAGGCCCCTTGCTTCGGCGGCGGCGCGCAGATCGTCGTACACGTTCAGCACCTCGGTATTGGCCCGGTCCCCGATGGCGTGGGTCACGGGGGTCAGCCCCAGCGCGATGGCCTCCAGGCCACGCTCGCGAATCAGTTCGGGCGGGTCCAGGGCGATGCCGGTGCCGGAGCCGTCCGCGAATCCCGGCGCGTGCAGCCAGGCAGTGCGGCTGCCCAGCGCGCCGTCCGCGAAGAACTTGACGCCGCCCCACCCGAACAGCCCGCCCGTGCAGGGGCCGAGCCCCAGTTCGCGGGCCGCGTCCAGACGGGTGTGCGGCAGGCAGGCCCAGACCCGCAGCGGCAGCTCGCCGCGCGCTGCCAGCGTCTGCAGGGCGCGCGGCGCTCCGGGCGATTCATAGGCCATCGTGTGCGTGCTGACGTAGCCGCGCGAGGCCAGATCGTCGGCCCCCACCCGCGCCGCCGCCAGATATTCGGCCTCGCTGGGTTCAGGCATCACGGCCGACACCAGCCCGCTGGCCTGTTCCAGCAGGCAGCCCAGCGGGCGCACGATCTGGCCGCCCTCGGGGTCCGGGGTGGCCTCGGTGATGCCGGCGGCGCGCAGGGCGGCGCTGTTGACCCAGGTCATGTGCAGATCGCGCGAGTACAGCTGCACCGGGTGGTGCGGGCTGACCTCGTCCAGCAGCGCCGCCGTGGGGTAATCACCGAGCCCCAGCTCGGACAGCAGAAAGCCGCCGCCGCGAATCCAGGTGCCGGCGGGCGTGTTCATCGCCACCTGCCCAACTCTGGCCTGCACCTCCGAGATGCTGCGCGCGCTGTGCAGATTGATCTGCGACAGCGAGAAGCCGTAGGCCACCAGATGGGTGTGCGCGTCGCACAGGCCCGGCGTCAGAATCAGGTCGCGGTGATCCCGCACCTCGGCGCGCGGCGCCAGCGCCCGCAACTCCGGGAACTCGCCCACCGCCAGCACGCGTCCGCCGCCGACCAGCACCGCCCCGGCACGCGGCAGCGTCTGGTCCTGGGTGATCACCTGGGCCTGGATCAGCGTCAGTGGAGCCGTGGTCAGTGGAGAGGGCATGGTCGGCAGAGTAATACAGATGCGGGCCGCCACCGGGTGAGGCGGCCCGGTCATGGCAGCAGGCGGCTTTCCCCTGCTGGCCCACCCGCCCATGAGCTTTCATCCATGTGGTCCTCACCCGTCTGTTAGACTGCCGGATATGCCCCGCATTCTCGTGGTGGATGACGACGCCGCCATCCTCAAACTCGTCAGCGTGATTCTCAGCCGCGCCGGCCATGAAGTGCGGACCAGCAACCATCCGGTGGAGGCGCTGGAACTCCTGAAGGTCTTCACCCCCGATCTGGTGATCAGCGACGTGGTGATGCCGTACATGACGGGCCTGGAATTTCTGGAAAAGCTGCGCGAGCACGAGCAGCACTCGGCCATTCCCTTCATGCTGCTCAGCAGCCACGCCGAGCGCGGCGACGTGCGCCGGGGCATGAACCTGGGCGCGGACGACTACCTGCCCAAGCCGTTCACGCCGCAGGACCTGACCACCGCCATCGACGCCCGGTTGCGCCGCGCGGGCCTGACCCTGCAGGCCGAGGGCGGCATGCAGGCCAAGGCGCTGGGCACCGCGCAGGTGGTCTGGCAGGGCACGCCGGTGTCATGGGTCAGCCGCAAGGCGCTGGAACTGTTCTTCTTTCTCCTGGAACACAAGGAGGTCACCAGCTGGGAGGCCGCCGAGGCGCTGTGGCCGGAAAAGGACGAGGCCCGCGCCAGTTCGCTATTTCACACCACCCTGCACCGCCTGCGCCGCAGCCTGAGCAGCGAGACGGTGGTCAGCGCCAACCGCCGCTACGCGCTGGCCGGCGACCTGAATCCCGAATACGACGTGTACCGCTACGAACTGCTGGCGACCCAGGCCGAACACGGCAGCCTGGGCCTGGAGGAAATGCGCGAACTGACCGGGCAGTACGGCACCTTCCTGCCCGGCGCGGACAGCCCCTGGGTGGACGACGTGCGCGCCCGGCTGGAGCAAAAGCAGATGAGCGTCCTCAGTCTGGCCGCCCGCGCCGCCACCGAGGCGGGCCGGTCCAAGGACGCCGCGCAGTTCCACCAGCGCGCCCTGGCCATCGATCCCATGAGCGAGATGGACTGGCAGGGTCTGGCCCGCGCCCTGGACACCATCGGCGACCCCCGCGCCCGCCTGGCCGCCCAGCGCGAGGCGTGGTGGGCCGTGGACCTCGACTGAGTCAATCTCGGTCAATCTCGCCTGGGCCACTCTCGACTGGCTGAGTCTTAACTGGAGCACCCACGCTGGAGCCCCTGGGCTGGGCAGGAGCGTCCGGCGCACGGCCTGCCCCATCGACTGGACAGGACACGCAGCCCGGAGTGTGTGAGAACGCCCCTGAAAACATTAAGTTTGTCGGGCGGTCGGTGCTAGACTTCCGCTGTGTCCTTCCCCAGCCTCTGGTCCTATCTGTTGCTCCTGTTGGGCACCGGAACCGTGGGTTACGCCGCCTACGCCCATTACCCTGGCCTGATGGCGGGGGCCGGCCTGCTGTTGACCATCGGGGCCTGGTCCCTGGGCATGGCGTGGCGCTGGGCCGCCGTGCTGGCGTACGTGGCAGCGTTTGTGGCCTCGCTGGTGCTGGCCGGCCAATCGGCCACCCTGCAGGAACTGCTGGGCGCGCTGCTGATGATCGGCGGCCTGGGCTACATCATCTTGCGGGAACAGAGCACCGAACGCGAGCTGGCGTGGCAGCGCAACACCGTGGTGGCGCTGCGCAACGGCAGCGAGCGGCTGGCCGAGGCCCGGGACGATCAGGGCATCATCCGCGCCGGCATCGGCATTCTGAGCACCCTGAAAGTCGCGCCCAACCTGGCCTTCGTGGCCTACCGGCAGGGCACGCCGTACATCCTGGCGGCCAAGGGCGCCTACGAGGCGTTCCTGGAACGGCCGATCCATCCCAGCCACAACGACAGCCGCAGCGTGCAGGCCGACCACTGGGTGGCCGAGGAAGCGCTGGACCTGCTTAAGAAGCCGCAGCGCCGCCGCTACCACGTGGCCCCGGTGTTCGGGCGGGCCTCCAACCATCTGGGTGTCCTGATCCTGACCCGCGACACCGACGTGGATTTTGACGAGGAGGAAACCTCGGTGGTGGCCGCCTTTGCCCGGCTGCTGGGGGCACAGCTGGGGCAACTGGGCGCCATCCGCGAGCTGCGCGACGCCAACGACCTGACGCTGCGCTCGCTGGGCGCGGCCCTGGAACGCCGCGACGACGATACCGGCGGCCACACCACGCGGGTGGTCAGCATGAGCCTGCGGCTGGCCCGCCGCCTGGGCTGGGACGAGGAACAGGTGCGGGCGCTGCGCTGGGGCGCGTACCTGCACGACCTGGGCAAACTGGCGATTCCCGACCAGATTCTGCACAAGCAGGGGCCGCTGGACACCGCCGAACGTCAGGTGATCCAGACCCACACCACCGTGGGCTACGAGATGCTGCAGGACCTGCACTTCCTGCCCGCCGAGACCCTGGATCTGGTGCGCTACCACCACGAGCGCTGGGACGGCACCGGGTACCCGGCCAGCCTGCGCGGCCAGAACATCCCCGAAACGGCCCGGCTGTTCTCGATTGTCGACGTATACGACGCGCTGTCCAACGCGCGCCCCTACAAGCCGGCCTGGACCCGCGACCGCGCCCTGGCTGAGATCCGCTCGCAGGCCGGGCGGCAGTTCGATCCGCAGTACGTGGACGCCTTCCTGCGCATGATGGCCGAGCAGGACGACGCCGTGATCGTCAGCTGAACCCGCCGTCTTAAAGCCTGTCGCCCCCCGCCCCCAGCAGCGACAGCAGCAGCGCTGGCACCGCCCCACGCACCCCCAGCGGCGAATCGGTGCCGCGCGCCAGTACAGTCACCACCGCGCCGGAGCTGAGATTGAACCCTAGCCCCGTGCGGGTGCCACGCGCCAGCCCGTCGTGCCAGCGCACCTCGCCGTCCGGCCCAGAACCTCTTGCCCCGGAGACCATCCAGCCGGGGGTCACGCCGCCGATGTGGCGGGGCAGGCCGGGGGGCCGCAACACCTGGGTGGGGGGTGCCGCCTGTCGCATCTCACCGAAGACCAGCAGATCTGTCGCCGTGCCGAACAGCCCGCCCGCCCCGGCCAGTGGGCCGAAGCCGGTGACATTCGGGCCGCCCAGCAGGCCCGTCGGCCGTACCACCGCGCCTCCTGGGGTCAGGGTCACGCCCAGCCCCAGCGGCCCGGTCACCCAGCCGCACAGCGCCCGCCCGTAGCCTGCCGCGCTGGCTTCCTCGCCCGCCGCGTGCGCCAGGGCCAGGGCCAGCAGGCCCACGCCCAGGTTGGAATACGCAAAGCGTGGCGAGCGTGTCACCTGCGCCCCACCCAGACCAGACCAGCGCCGCGCACTGGCGATCACGTCGGCGGCGGCCATCCCGCCGTAGGGATCGTGGAAGCGCGTGAACACCGTGACCACCGCCCGCGCCGGGTGCATCGGCAGGCCCGCCGTGTGGGTGGCCAGCGCCAGCGGGGTCAGGTGCGCGGGCAGGCGGCGCAGCGGGCCGCCCAGGCTGGACAGTGGCGCACTCCAGTCCAGCCGCCCGGCCTCCACCAGCGCCCCGGCCAGTGCCGCCGTGAACGGCTTGGTCACGCTGGCCAGCTCGAAGAGGCCGCCCGCGTCCACGCCACCCAGCGGCACCGTCACGGTCTGGGCGCCGCGCGAGACCGCCAGCACGCCGCCGCGCCGGAAAACGCTGCGGGTCAGCCCCAGCAGCGGGCGGGCGTCCACGTCCAGCACCGCCGAGACGCGGGCCAGCGCCTGTTTCACGGGATCGCGGCGGAACATGGGCGCAGGGTAGCGCTCCAGCCAGCGCACCGTCCGGTCGGGCGGCGGGGAAGGGAGCCGGCGAACGCCCCCGTTCTCATTGCGCCGCCGTACCATAAATCTCGCCCTCAGCGGGCACCCGGCTTCGCGTCTGCCGTCTGCCTGACCTGCTCCGGTTCATCCTGACAGGCAGGGCAAAACCGACCTCGCAGGCGGACGCTGAAGCCCCAGACGCAGGAGCAGGCCCACCCGCCGCCGCGTCCCTTCGCCAGCCTCTCTTTCCCGGCCCCACGGCCGGGCAGCCCAAGGAGAAAGCCGCATGTCGACCAGGACAGCCGCTCAGATGGTTCAGGAGGCCAGGCAGCGCGTACACAATCTCTCGGTGGATCAGGTGGCCGCCGAACTGGCTGGCGGGGACGTCCTGCTGGTGGACATCCGGGAGCCGGGTGAATCGGCCCAGGGTGGCGCGATTCCAGGCGCCGTGGCCGCGCCGCGCGGGATGCTGGAATTCTGGGCGGATCCCAGCAGTCCCTATCACCGCCAGGAGTTTGACCCCCAGCGCCGCGTGATCCTGCACTGCGCCTCGGGTGGCCGCTCGGCCCTGGCAGCCGACACCCTGCAGCAGATGGGCTACACCAACGTGGCCCATCTGGACGGCGGCCTCAAGGCCTGGGCCGAGGCCGGACAGCCGGTCTCGCGGGCCGAGGCCGCAGCGGGCGGCCAGCAGGACTGAGCCGGTTTGCTGTTCAGGTCGTGATCGGCACAGAGCAGCGCGGCCTCTGCCTTCCCCGCCACCGTCCTGTTCCTTCCCGCGCTGCTCCTGCGAATGCGGATTGCCCTGTGGCAGACACAGGGCAATCCGCATTCGCAGGAGGCGCGTGTGTCCGGGCGATCAGGCCAGGACGCTTCCGGAGATGTCACGTTCCGTCGGCTGTTACCCTTGGCCTATGCCAACTCCAGAGCAGGCCCCGGCCTCACCGGCGCAGCCGCCCGTTGCCACGCGGGAACAGGTCATCCACGACATCCACGGCGAGCAGCGGCCCGACGACTACCACTGGCTCAAGACGCGCGGCAAGGCCGACGCCGGGGTGCTGGGGTATCTGAACGACGAGAACGCCCATCTGGACGCGGTGATGTCGCCGCTGCGCGAGACGCAGGCCACCATCTACCACGAACTGCTCTCGCACGTGCAGGAGGACGACGAGCAGCCGCCCATTCAGGACGGCGACTGGCTGTACTTCACCCGCACGCTGGAGGGTCAGGCGCACCCGGTGTTTCTGCGCCGCCCGGTGGGCGGGGGCGACGAGCAGACCCTGCTGGACGTGAACGCCCTGAAGGAGCGCGAGGAGCTGGACAACGTGTGGGTGTACGTCACCCGCGCCAGCCCGGACGGACGCTACTGGGCCTACCTGATGGACAAGACCGGGCAGGAGGTCTGGGAACTGCGCGTGCTGGACACCCAGACCGGGGAACTGGCCGAGGCCCCGCTCACCGGCCTCAGCGGCTGGACGCTGGCGTGGCACGCGGAGGGCCGCGCCCTGCTGTACGCCACCGAGGACGCCACCCAGCGCCCCGACCGCGTCTGGCGGCACGTGCTGGGCCAGCCGCAAAGCGCGGACGAAGCCCTGTTTCAGGAGGCCGACCCCACCTTCCGCGTGAGCGCGTCGCTCTCGGAGAATGGGGAGACGCTGCTGATCGTCAGCGCCGCCAACATGGCGCAGGAATGGCTGGCGCTGGACGCCCGCGACGCCACCGCCCGGCCGACGCTGATCCTGCCGCGCGAACGGGGCACCGAGGTCACCCTGACCGACGGCGGCGACCACTGGCTGGCCCTGACCAACGCCGGGGACGCGGAGGAGTTCAAGCTGGTGCGGCTGCCCAAGCAGGGGGCGATCAGTCTCCAGAACGCCGCCGAGGTGCTGCCCTACACCCCCGAGCGTTACCTGACCGGAATGCACCTGTTCAAGGAGGATCTACTGCTGTCCGGGCGCGAGGACGGCTTCACGCGCCTGTGGGTGCTGCCGCGCACGGCCAGCCCCGACGGACAGGGCGGCTACGGCGCGGCCCGCCGGGTGGATTTTCCGGAAGACAGTTACACCGTCCGCATCGGCGGCAACCGGGTCTTCGACACCGGGACGGCCCGCCTCCTCTACACCAGCCTGACCCGCCCCACCGAACATCTGGATCTCGATCTGAACACGCTGGATACAGCGCTGGTCAAGGCCACGCCTGTGCCCAACTACGATCCCGCCCAGCACGTCTCCGAGATGGTCTGGGCCACCGCCCCCGACGGCGAGCGGGTGCCGGTGAGCGTGGTGCGCCGCCGCGACACCGCCCTGCCCGCGCCGACGCTGCTGTACGGCTACGGCAGCTACGGCATTCCGGTGGATCCGGCGTTTTCCATGTCCCGCCTGCCGCTGCTGGACCGGGGCTGGGTGTGGGCCATCGCCCACATCCGGGGCGGCTCGGAGCGCGGGCGGCGCTGGTACGACGCGGGCCGCCTGGCATATAAAATGAACACCTTCACCGACTTCGTGGCGGCGGGCGAACACCTGCGGGAAGCGGGCCTGGCGACCGAGTTGGTGGCGATGGGCCGCAGCGCGGGCGGGTTGCTGATGGGCGCGGCTGTTAACCTGCGTCCAGAGTTGTGGAAGGCGGCCTTCGTGGGCGTGCCGTTCGTGGACGTGCTGAGCACCATGCTGGACGCCAGCATCCCGCTGACCACCGGGGAATACGACGAGTGGGGCAATCCCAACGAGCCGCAGGCCTACGCTGTCATGCGCGCCTACAGCCCCTACGACAACCTGAAGGCGGGCGTGTACCCGCACCTGTTCGTGTCTACCGGGCTGAACGACCCGCGCGTGGCGTACTGGGAACCGGCCAAGTACGTGGCGCGGCTGCGGACGCTGAGGGAGCCGGGCAGCGGCGTGCTGGTGCTGAAGACCAACATGGGCGCGGGCCACGGCGGCAGCAGCGGGCGCTACGACGCCCTGAACGAGGCGGCCGAGGAATACGCCTTCGCGCTGGCGGCGGTGAACGGAGAATTGCAGGGCGAATGAATTCCGGGTTGGGGCGGCGGACCGGACAGAACGCGGTGTCATCAGCGGACAGGGCGTTCGGGACGGTGGCCCACGCAGTCCTGCCCCTCAGCGTGGGGCGGGGGCCAGATCGCGCAGCGCCCAGCGCAGGCCCCAGGCGGTCACGAAGCCGGTGGCCGCCAGCAGCAGCCACGGCAGGGCGGGCAGGCCCAGGCTCGCCCCCATGTCCACCAGCCAGCCGCCCAGCACGCTGCCCAGCGCCCCGCCTATCCCGAGGCTGATGGCGCTGAAGCCGAAGTAGCTGCCCAGTTGCTCGGCAGGCGCAAAACGGGCGGTCAGGGTCTGCTGGGTGGGGTAGACCAGCATGGTGCCCAGGCTGTACAGCCCCACGCACAGCAGCAGCGCGCCAAACGTGGAGGCCAGCGCCATCAGGCCCAGCGCCAGTCCCACCGTGCCCACCGCCAGCGTCAGCACCGTGCGGACGCGCAGGTAACGCTCGGCCAGGCGCAGCAGCGGGTACTGCAGCGCCACCGCCAGCCCCGCCGACACCGCGTACAGCGGCCCCGTCGCCTGTGGCCCGGCCAGCGCGATGGCCTTGAGGGTCACCGCCACGTTGATCTGGGTGCTGAGCAGAAAGTAGCCGATCAGCACCAGGGTGAAGCGGCGAAACGGCACGTTGGTGGCGGCGGCCCACAACCCCGCCATGCCGCTGCCCGGCGGACGCCGTGGCGGGCGCACATGCGGCAGGGTCAGCCCCATCACGGCGGCGGCCACCAGATACACCGACGCCGAGGCCAGCGCCGCCACCTGAAAGCCCAGCCCCAGCAGCGCCGCGCCGATCAGCGGGCCGGTCACCATGCCCAGGTTGCCCGAGATGCTGGTCAGGCTGAACAGCCGCGAGCGGTGGGCCGGGTGGGTGACCGCCGTGATCGCCGCGTTCTTGGGCGCGTCGAACAGCCCGCCGCCGATTCCCGCCAGCAGCGCCGAGGCCAGCAGCACTGGAAGCGTGCCGCTGAAGGCCATCCACGCGAAGCCCAGCGCCCGCAGCACGCAGCCGGCCAGGATCAGCGGCTTGGGGCCTATCCGGTCGGCCCACGCCCCGCCCAGCACCGTCAGGCCCTGCTGCGTCAGCTGCCGCAAGCCCAGCACCAGCCCCACGCTGGCCGCCGCCCAGCCCAGCCCACCGGACTCGGGCGAACCGGCAAAATGCACCGTGACCAGCGGAATCACGGCGAAGAACCCACCCCACATCAGGAAGTTTGACGCGATCAAGCCCAGTTGCGCTCCCGACAGGCGCAGAGGTGGCGGCGGGGCGGGTGGGGCAGGCACGGCGACGGTCACTCCACCGCCTCCCTGGTCGGCTGACCGTTCAGATGGACCCCTCGAAGCGGTCCCGGTACACCACGTAGGCCAGCCCCAGGGTCGCCAGGGTGCTGACCAGACTGCTCAGGCCGTAGCTGATCAGCGGCAGCGTGATGCCGGTCAGCGGCAGCACGCCCAGCGCCGCCCCGATGTTCTCCAGCGCCTGAAAGCCCACCTGGCCCAGCACACCCGCAAACAGGATCTGGTCCTGCAAACGGGGTGAGCCCGCCGCCATCCCCGCCAGCCCCCAGAACAGCAGCCCGTACAGGACCAGCACGGCCAGACCGCCCACCAGCCCCTGTTCCTCGGCCCAGGTGCTGAAGGCAAAATCGGTGTGCGCCTCGGGCAAGAAGCCGTTGTGCGACTGGCTGCCCTGCTTGTATCCCTTGCCCTGTACGCCACCTGAACCCACCGCGATGGTGCTCTGAATGACCTGATACCCGGCCCCGCGCGGGTCCTGATACGGATCGAGGAAGATGGTCAGCCGCTTTTGCTGGTACGGCTCCAGATGCGGATACACCACCGTGGGCACGGCGGCGCCCACCAGAACCACCGCCAGCAGCGCGTGCCACCACGGAATGCGGGCGGCCAGCAGCATCACCCCGAAGATGACGCTCAGAACCAGCGCCCCACCGATGTCCGACACGGCCACCAGCCCCACGGCCGGCAGGAAGACGGCAAAGGCCCACAGGTAGGACCGGAGTCCCCGGTACCCGGCGCGCAGGGCCACGGCCAGCATCAGGATCACGGCAAATTTCAGGATTTCCAGCGGTTGAAACTGAATGGGGCCGATCTCGATCCAGTTGCGCTGTCCGTTGACCTCGCGGCCAATCACAAAGGTGCTGGCCTGGAGCAGCAGCGCCGAGCCGTAGACCCACGGCGCGAAGGCGTAGATGCGGTCCCGGCCCGCCCACCACAGCAGCGCCAGCGGCAGGGCGGCCAGCGCCACCCCAATCAGCTGCTTGCTAAAAATGCCCGGCGCGGCGCGCGGCGACAGCGCGGCGGTGCTGACCGTCATCAGGCCCACCAGCAGCAGCGCCGCGATCACCAGCGGAAAACGCAGGTCGTACTTGAAGGCTTCCCTCACGCCCACAGGCTACGGCACAGACCGGCCCGTGAGGTGGCACTCCCGGCGCGCGACAGGCAGAGTAAGCCCATGAAGTTCAAGAACCGGAGGGAAGCCTGGGTTTCGGGTCTGGTGTTCGGCGTCGGGCTGGGCATGCTGCTGGGCGCGGCCACCAGTCTGGGGCTGGCGGTGGGCGCAGGCATCGGCGTGATCGTGGGCGTGGGCCTGGGCGCCTACTGGAGCCGGGGGCTGCCGGGCGCATAGACCGCCGCCTTGACGGCGCACTCACGGTCAGGCCACGGCCTACCGCTAGAGCATTTGTCCGAATTGCCGCATCAGAAAAAAGACTTCTGATGCCTCCATTCTCCCAAATGCTCAGCACAATTCACTCACTCCGTTCGGTCAAAAGCAAACAGCACTTTTGACAAATGCTCCTCTGTACCGGACATCTTCGAGTTGAGGCTGTGCTGGACGGGAAATCCCTGAACGTGTGACAGGTTGCGAATCGGCAGGATAAACGGCGGTGTTTTGGGTGTGTGACGACTCCAAAACCCGCCG